>NZ_SGSX01000004.1:0-246823 GCF_004209355.1 Acinetobacter sp. WCHAc060025
TGTTGAGGGTGTTTTTTATTGCCTAAAGCTTTAGTAAATTGTATAAAATCAAAGAAAGCTAGAATTAGAAGAAGGTAAGAAATGGAAGAAAAAGTAGCTTGTTTAGAATGCAATACTTTGATTTTGATTGATACAGCAACAAAAAATAACGGTCTATGTGTACCTTGTGCAAAAGGTTATAGGAAACAAATAGAAGAATCTAAAAAACGTTATCAAGATGATAAAAAATATAGAGACTCAGAAGAATATAAATATTGGTTAAATTTATCACAAAAGGTATCTTGTGTAGCTGATTTAAGAAACTTAGCTTTTGAAGAACAAGTCTATTTTGTTATAAATGTGTTGATTGGAGAAGTATTTAATGGTGGATTTGATCAGTATTTCTATAATAGTTCAGGAGATTATTATGCGGAGACTGTACGAGCCCTCGAGGAGCTAAAAGCTTTTAAAAGTTTAGAGTTATTGGAAAATGCCAAAGTAGAATTATTTGGGAGTGTGGATGTTCCAAGTGATCAGCAGTTAAGATTTGATATATTAAATAGCAAAGGAGACGTAGAAAATATCGAATTAGATAAATTAGATAAAATATTTTGAGAGCTTCCAGATCAGCTTGATCAAAAACTACAGCATTATGTTCAATTAAAGAATTTGTTTAAACTATTTGAGTGAATTTACAATTTATTTAAAGGTAAATAAGGTGAGTTTTTCATTGCTTTCTTCCATTCAATCAAAGTACATATCAAAGTTGACGGAACGATCATAATCAATGAAACATATAGAAAAACGTTAATATTATTCCATGTCAGCATGGTGAGAATAAAAATGAAAGGCATCCACATAAGACATAATAAACAGCCATACCCAAATGCTTTCAAAAAATTTGCAGTCAGTATTTTTTCCTTAAAGAAATGTTCAAATAATAAGTTGGTAATCGTAGCAGGAATAAATCCAAATAAATAACCAAAAGGAGTTATTAAAAACAATGCACCTATCATTGGAAGAACAATTGAGGGTGTGATTAAACCTTGTAAAAAATGTTGTGGATTTCTTTGAAAAATTGATGCGTGAAATGTGATAGCAACACAAAATGTCCCAATAAAAGGGCCAATTACGGTAAAAGCAGGCTTTTTTGTAATTAGATTTTTTATGATTTTCATTTAATTATAGACTTTAATTTTATGCAATATATCATAGAAAAGCCCCTACATGTGTAGAGGCTTCCGTTTAAAAACTAAACCTTAAGACACTTTATCACCTGCTTTAGCTCCAGTTTCAGGTGAAATCACCCAAACACCTTCGCCATTGCCCGCAGCCAAAACCATACCGTTAGAGATACCAAAACGCATTTTACGAGGTGCAAGGTTAGCAACCATCACCACCAATTTGCCTTTTAGGTCTTGAGGTTCATAGAACTCACGAATACCACTGAATACATTACGTGGTTCAGCTTCACCAACATTTAAAGTCAATTGAAGAAGTTTGTCAGAACCTTCAACCGTTGCAGCATCTAAAACTTCTGCGACACGAAGATCAACTTTCATAAAATCTTCGATGCCAATAATTTCTGCCTCACCCACTTTAGGCTCAGGCTTTTTCTCTTTAGCTTTTTCTTTTTTCTTCTCAGCTTTTGGAGCTTCGGCAGCAGCAGCTAAAGAGTCTTTAGAAGCATCAACCATCGCAGTTACAGCTTTAGGATCAACACGTTGCATTAAAGGTTGGAACAATGCAATTTCATGATCAGCCAATACAGTTTTTGCTGAAGCAAAGTTGAAGGATTCAAGTTTCAAGAAATCCTGAACTTGTTGAGCCAATGTAGGCAATACAGGTGCAAGGTAAACTGCTAACTGACGGAACAGGTTAATACCTACAGAACACACGTCATGAACTTGTTGTTCTTCACCTTCAATTTTCGCAAGCGCCCAAGGTTTTTTCTCATCGATATATTGATTGGCTTTGTCTGCAAGCGCCATGATCTCACGGATTGCGGTTGAGAATTCACGTGCTTCATAAGACTTAGCAATCGAATCACCTGCATCAATAAAGCTTTGAACCAGTTCAGGTTCTGCACAGGTTGCAGATAATTTATTGTCAAATTTGGTGTTAATGAATTTTGCACAACGGCTCGCAATATTCACAACTTTACCGACCAAGTCAGAATTTACTTTTTGAACAAAATCGTCAAGGTTTAAGTCAGAATCTTCAACTTTATCCGAAAGCTTAGACGCAAAGTAATAACGTAAATATTCAGGATTTAAATGGTTGAGATAGGTTTCTGCTTTGATGAAAGTACCACGTGATTTAGACATTTTCTGACCATTGACAGTCAGGAAGCCATTTACGAATAAACCTGTTGGGGTACGGTAGTTTGCACCTTCAAGCATTGCAGGCCAGAACAGCGCATGGAAGTAAACAATGTCTTTCCCAATGAAGTGATAAACTTCATTTTGAGAATCTTTTTTCCAATAATCATCAAAGCTTAAGTCAGGACGTTTGGTTTTTACATAGTTCTCGAAACTCGACATATAACCAATTGGCGCATCAACCCAAACATAGAAATATTTATTTGGTGCATCTGGAATTTCAAAACCGAAATAAGGTGCATCACGTGAGATATCCCAGTCATTCAAGCCATTTTCAAACCATTCATCTAACTTGTTTGCGATGGAAACAGGGAGACGACCTTCGTCACGTGTCCATTTCTGCAAGTATTCTGCAAAGTTTGGCAGTTTAAAGAAGTAATGATCTGATGATTTTTCAACAGGTGTTGAACCACTCAAAGTCGATTTTGGATTGAGTAATTCAGTTGCGTTATACGTTGTACCGCAGACTTCACATGAGTCGCCATACTGATCTTCCGCTTTACATTTCGGGCATGTGCCTTTGATGAAACGGTCAGACAGAAACATTTGTTTTTCAGGATCAAATAACTGTGTCACAGGGCGAATCGCAATATTGCCTGCTTCACGGTTTTTGATATAAATCTCAGATGAGCGGTTTTTATTTTCTTCACTATTGGTTGAATCGTAGTGATCGAAATGTACACCAAAACCATCAAAATCACGGATATGTTCTTTTTGAACATTGGCGATTTGCGCTTCAGGTGTAATGCCATTCGCTTCTGCACGAAGCATGATCGCTGTACCGTGTGCATCATCCGCGCAGACATAAGTCACGTTATGACCCATTGCACGCATGGCACGAACCCAGATATCTGCTTGGATGTAGCCGAGTAAATGACCCATGTGAATCGGACCATTTGCGTATGGAAGGGCGTTAGTGACTAAAATATTTCGCACGGATATAACTCTCTTTCTCAAAGTTAATGCAAGGGCATTGATTTTAACGTAATTGCTATGAAGATGCACAATAGAATAGGTGAATTCTATTCAAATGTAGATTTTTATACAATTTCACATTTTCATCGAACCATTCGGATAGAATATTGCTGTCTATTTCCAAATTTGTAATTGCTGAGAGTGAGCTGACCATGATTCATAAAAATACTTTTGATAATGATAGGCTTGATCACGATTTCGATGATGACTTTGATCGTGAAGTCACCCGTATTCCGCAAAATAAAGGCAGTCAGCAACAACTTGGAAAAAATATCTTAAAAGAAGCACAAATCTACCTTGAAGATATTGCTGAAGATGAGCATGGTTATTTACAGAAAACCTTACATCAATTGGCTGAACAAGAGCCTTATTTCAATGTACTTGCGGATGAGCTCAATCAGGAATTGGATGCCAAAGTGGCTAATGATGCTTTGTATTTATTGAATTTTTGGCAAGAGATTCATGAAGTTGAAGATTTAAAAAGCTTTAATCTTTTGAATGTGGTGAATGGTCAACATTTTCAAACTGAGTTTTTTGAAGCTTTTGATGCACTTGAAATTGGTGAAAATAAAGCTTCGCGTAAGCATGTGATTGAAGAAGCTTTTAAACTGTATGATTTGGGGTTATATGCAGGTTGTGCGCCAATTTTGTATGCACAATTGGAAGGTTTACTCACCGATGTTTTAATTCAACATGGCTATTTAAAACAACAAGATAGCAAGTTTGTCGATGTCTATAAAATCGTACCTGGTTTAAAAGGTCATGAAATTAAGAGTTTGTGGCACAAAGCCAAAATTGCCCATGAGTTGAATCCGTATTTTTCAGAACTTGCAGCTTATAAAATGGATAATAGTTCAACTGTGACTGCGACTCGTCATAATATTTTACATGGCACAGAGTTAAATCATTTTAATCGAGGGCGTTGTTTTGTGTTGTGGGTTTGGTTATTGAGTGCGGTGAGTTTTATGGCAACTGTGAAATAAAAACAGATTTTATTGATGTTATATACTTGAAGTTATGGATAATGCTTTTTTGTATGTACGATATTGAGAATTTCAATTGAATCAAATAAAACCTGATAAATAATCATGTAATTGGGATGTACAATCCTTTCTCTCGTCCCAGAAACTCGACCTATACGCCCACTGTATGACATATCAGCAAGGCTCTCAGCCGTATTTAAAATTTCATCTTCGAGATTTATTGCGGCTTCAGGGTTTTGAATGAAAATATAATCAATAATTTCCTCTAAGTCATGAACAGCGTTTATTTTCCAGTTAACGGTCAAGATTTTTTAATCTTTCTTCGCGCTTTTGCTTCATGCGTTCAATAACTTGATCATGTGAAATGGATGGGCGTGAATCGACAATAGACTGTTCAACTTTGTTTTTCAGCCATTCATTGTAATTTTGTTCCATATCCGCATCGTCAAATTCTGACACGAAAGGATCAAATACTTCATTCATCACGATCACTCAGGTTGATTGTTGATCATATTTTAGCATATTCAAAATGTAATCAAGCAAGAGAAATGTAGTGTGATATTTGTTGAATCAATTCAATATTGATCATTAAACTTCACCCAAATTTCACATTGCTCTCATCTAAATCACATTTCATCCATGCACACTCAATCTAAGATCAAAAAGGAGAATATTAATGCGATCTTGGACACTATTTTTCTCGGCAATCTTTGCCAGTGTAATGGCTGTTTCCAGATTGGTGATACCATTTTGTTTGTTTTTAAATTTTTATCATGGTGATTTATTTGTTGCAGCATCAGACCGAACTGCACAGCGGGGCATAGAAGTGATGCTCTATCTCACCCCGATTTTAATGCTATTGGGCATGATCTGTTTTTGGTTGATTTTAAGATGTCTAAGCCAACCACAGAAAATATTTGAACTGAAACAGTGGTTTAAGCTTATTTTTAAATTAGGTACATTGTGGTTTTTTCTGATCTTTTTCTTCCAGTTCCTTGATGGTCGAATGGGTGAAATTCAGGAGAGTTTAGGCTTTGGTATTATCAGTCTGATTGTATTGTCAGTTCCGCTTTTGATTGGTTTGATCAGTGCCAATATCATGTATTTAAAATGTTTCTTACCGATGCGTAATCTAAATCAACGCACCACAAAGGTCGCTAAATATAAACTGATTCAGACTCCGCCACTATAAAAAATATGCTAAAAATAACGCTGATATCAATGAATGAATTTTAAGGTAATACATATGCTGAAATTGATTGCAGAAGATTTTATTCAAGAGGATAAAATAGAGGTGGTGTTGCCTTTGTATCAGGAATTGATTGAAAAAACCAAACAAGAGCAAGGCTGTATTGCTTACGATCTGTATCATGATTTAAAACAGATTGGTCATTTTGTCTTTATAGAAGAATGGGTAGATCGTGCTGCTTTGGACGCACATGTTGAATCTGAGCATTTTCAAAGACTTGTTCCTCTGATTGATGCACATAAACGACAGAATGGTGTGTTTACCCATTTGCAAAGTTATGAGGCATTGCTGACACCCCTGAGATCAGTTTAAAGATTTTGCATCATTGAAATTGTTGCTGCTCAATTCGGCTGATCAGTTGAGAGATTTGCTGTTTTACGGTATTTATTTTTCTAAAATTTCGCTTAAACAGCGGTCTTTCCCAATTCATGTTCTGAATAAGTTCAATCCGAAAAAAACCTTGCTTGGTTTGAAACGGATTATACCAACCCACATCAATGAGCAGATTTTTATCTTTAAATTCAATCTGTAATAAATCTTCAGAGAGCTCATAACAAGATTCTGAATTTAAACGGTCGTCTTCTGTCAGCCATGAAATGGTATCGTATGTCACCACAGAACTGTGTAAGTCTATTCCCCACCAAAGATAAGTCAGTTTTTTATTTTCCATATTCATCCTCAATCATATTTTTAATTTTTACAGCTTTTTCAAAATGATCGAGTTGATGTGTTTGAATCCACCATGTCGCTACTTGCATCAAAGTTTCAGGATCATCATTTTTGTTGGCGAAAAATGCATAAAAAGATAGACCGACATTTTCACCTTTTTTGGCAATTTTATCGTCACAGATTTGGATGATTTTATTTCTTAAATGTTGATTCATAGTGCTGGCTAAAACCTGATGAGCGTAAATAGAATCCTAACCTAGAATGGTCATTTATTCATGCGCATTGATTGCAGAAAGTGGCTAAATTTTTTCGCTACAGTATGTTGCTCGATTGTTTCAAATTGCAGTTTTTAAGCCTTAAAGTATTTTCTATTGGTATAACAAAGCTGTGGTAATTCATTTCAAACAAATGAGGAATAAGCCTATGACCAGTTTAGACGATTTAAAAAATAAAGCTTCTGAAGTGAAAGATGATTTAAAGCTCAAAGCAAAAGAAGCAACGTTGGGCGCTGAAAAAGTGGCAGATAATTTAAAACACAAAGCGCAAGAAACTTTGTTGAAAGGTGAAAAAGCCTTGAATGATTTAAAACATGGCAAAGATGAAGATGCTTAAACTTTTGTTTTAACGAAAAGCTGTTAATTATTCAATTGACGGCTTTTAAATGTCTTTACGTGTCCATTCAATTTTTTTAACTTGATTATTAATGATTGTGAAGGTGTAGCGGATATTATCAATATCATAAGTATAATCAGACACAGTTACAGTGGTTTCTCCCTCTTTTGTTTCATAAGAATTCATTGAAACTGGTGATTGATTAATACGTGAACTCATCTCCGTAAGGCTATCTCCCACTGAAACAATTTGCCCTGAATCCGTACGAACAGAAGAGGCAGCAGTTCCTGCAAATACAGTATTTGAAAGCAAAAGTGTCAAAATTAAAGTAAAAATACGAAACATGATTAAACCTATTATTTTTAGAAAATGAAGGATTTACTTTGTAAAATAAATTCAAAAAATACTATAACGAAATTGCCAGCTAAAGTTTGTATCGGAAATATTAACGAAAAATTGATCAATTAAAAAAAGGAAAGAGATGAATATTTTAATCTGGGTGATTCTCGCTGTTGTTGTCATTGGATGTTTATTTATCTATCGAATGTCTAAGAAATCAGGTCAAATGATGTCAGATGCAATGGGCTATGCACAGCGTTTTGGACGAATTCCTCAAGCTGAGTTAGATAAAATATTGATAGATCCTGAATTTATGACATGGTCACAAGAAAAAATAAAAGTGATCTCTCCTGATCAAATTAAAGCACAAGGTGAAGCGCGTATTTTTGGTCAATTGTTCATAGACTATTATCGAGAGCGAAAACATCAAGGTCAATAACACTGAATTTTCTGATGTTAAGCCAGAAATATTAAATTAAACCAACTAAATCACTTGGATTTATAAGCACATTCAAAAAGCTGAATAGAAGTATGCTTAACCTTGATGCGATTTACAGTTACACTAAGCATTCAGTATTTGGTGTATTTGCAAATTTGGAGCAAATCTATGTCGTGGCTTTCTTCGCTTAAATCCGTTTTTTCTCCTGCACAGGAGGTGAAAGAGGAAGAAATCCAAACTGTTTTGCAAAACTATATTTTGCCCAATTCTCAAAATGGATTAAAAGACCGCATTACACAGGTGAATGTGGAAGGTCGTGTATTGCAACTCACCATCAATACATATCCTGAAGAGGCAGACCATTTACAAAAAATTCATGATGATTTGGTTGATGCTTTGGAAAAATGTGGCATCGAAGAGTTGAATATGCATGTAATTCAACAGAAAATTCAGCATGATCATTCACATAGTCATGCGCATGGACAAAGTTGTTCAAGTGATTCACATGGTCAGTCAGGGCACAATTGTTCGTCTAAACCTAAAGCTGAAAATAAAAAATTACCGCCAGTGGTTGATGCTTCTTCAAATGTAGGAGCACCAGTTCAAAAGCAGACTGAAAGTAAGAATGCAGAAGAAGATCCGAACAATCCGCCGATTCAAAAAGCTGCACCGCAACAACGTGATATTCCGAAGCATCCACGCATTCAAAATGTGATTCTTGTATCTTCAGGTAAAGGCGGTGTAGGTAAATCAACCACGACTGTGAATTTGGCATTGGCTTTACAAAAACTGGGCTTAAAAGTGGGTGTTTTAGATGCCGATATTTATGGACCAAGTATTCCAACCATGCTCGGCAATGAAGGTCAAACACCGAAAATTGAGGGTGAAAACTTTGTTCCGCTTGAAGCTTATGGGATGGCGACACTTTCGATTGGTCATTTGATTGGAAAACAAAATACGCCAGTCGCATGGCGTGGTGCGAAAGCAACAGGTGCTTTAATGCAATTGTTCAATCAAGCACTTTGGCCAGACCTAGATGTCTTGGTGATTGATATGCCACCAGGTACAGGTGATATTCAATTGACCCTTGCACAACGTATTCCAGTGACGGGTGCTGTAATCGTGACAACGCCACAAAACGTTGCTTTGATGGATGCAGTAAAAGGGATTGAACTGTTTAATAAAGTTCAAATTCCTGTGATTGGTGTGGTTGAAAACATGTCGACACATGTCTGCTCAAACTGTGGTCATGAAGAGCAAATTTTTGGCACAGGTGGTGGTGATCTATTGTCAGAACAATATGACATTCCACTCCTCGGACGCTTACCTTTAAATGTACAAATCCGTGAAAATGCTGATGCAGGTAAACCATCTGTGGTTGCAGGAGATGCTGTGGCGGAAAACTATATTACGATTGCAGAAAAAATTGCTCAATCTTTGCCTAAAGTCGAAAAAGACCCACAGAGAATTTTCTGATATTGTCCTTAAACAATACCTCTCTATTTGTATGATAGAGAGGGCATCAAAATAGTTTGAGGAAACAATGAAAAATCTAAATCTACTCAATAATAAAATATTTATGAGCCTTGCCAATACAGCCAATGGGGATGTAAATGGAGCAACACGTTTTTATTATAATCAAAAAGGCAAAGTAATCACGGCAAAATATGAAGGTGGGGGGGTGCAAGTTGGTTCAATCATCGGGCAAATGCTCACTGAAGATAGTTTTGAAATTTGCTATCAACATTTAACAGTAACAGGTGAATTAAGAACTGGATATTGTAAAACCAAAATCGAATTACTCGAAAATGATGTCATTAAACTCGTAGAAGATTGGCAATGGCTAAATGGGGATCTTTCAACAGGACATTCTGAGCTAATCGAAGTTGTATTAAATTAAAAATCAGTCAGCTTGTTTGTTCTAACTTTGTGGAATAACAAATGATGATAAAGCCCTGATTCTAGCTCAAAGATAAAATGGATTATTGGTGATGTAATTCGCTATTATTGCGATTATTCCATTTTTTAACCACACTCCAACGCCAGTAAATACGCGTAACGATAAATAATAATGCTGCAAAGACTAGGGCTTCGATTAATAACCCAGTCGCTAAAATTTTAGCTAAACTCAAATCAATATGACCATGTCCAAAATTTTTAATCCAATTGATAATTTGGTGGAAAACACCGATTAACATGTCTTTATTGATCATATGGACATGATAAATCTTTGAACCAATCCAAAAAGCTAAAAACAAAATTGGTACGATCGTTAATGGATTCATAATCCAAGAAAGCAGTAATCCAATCGGGAGGTTGGCTTCAAAAATTAAAATTGTAAAAACAATTAGAACAGTGTGAAAAGGTATTGGTAAAATTCCCCAAAACGTTCCAATAAACATGGCTTTAGAAATAGATTTTCGATTGACATACCAAAGCATTGGACTTAAGGCTTTATTGCCAAAAATCTTCATGAATTTCAAATTTTTGACTCGCTCTGGGGATGGAAGCCAAGACTGAAAAAAATGCTTTGCCATAAAAATAGAAATAAAAGAGACCTTACTATTGTGCCTGAATCGTGCAAAAAACGACAGTATTTATCCATCTATTACAAGTGAGGTAAATTGTAAAAGAAGCAACTTGAGTAAAGATTAGGCGAATAAACTGAAATAAAACTTAAATTCAACAAGTAATTAGGGGAGATAAAAAGTTGCTTCAAATGTGCATACCAATCTATGAAAAATTGTTCTAAATTTTGGGGTGTAAAGTGATTTAAATCACACATTAACTGTATGTTAATTAAGGGATTCATTCAGGTCTTGGATGTTTAATAAACATTAATCTGCATGTGACTTTGTAGTTCTAAATTCTAATTTGTAATCTAATATATTGATTAACATATAAATGTTGAAAAATTATGACAATTTGCAATAAGTTCTCTTACAAATATTTTTTTGCCTATTTAAAACAAAACAATTAATCTGCGCTTATTCGATTTGTGAGGTCAGTTAATGATTTCATGGTTTTTTGTTGGCTTGGTCGTGACAATTCTTTTGACACCTGGACCAACCAATACGCTTTTAGCATCTTCTGGAATTCAAGTTGGAATTCGTAAATCTCTCGGGCTCATCCCCGCAGAGGCGCTTGGTTATTTTATTTCAATTAGTTTATGGGGCGTAATTATTGGAAGTGTGTCAAAGCATTTTCCAAGTATCCCTGTTATTTTAAAACTGTTTAGTGCTGGATATATTCTATTCTTAGCATTAAAACTATGGCGTACTTCAGATCATGTCGAAAACTTTGATCAAGCTACAATTGGCATCCGTGAGTTATTTATAGCAACGCTTTTGAATCCGAAAGCATTGCTTTTTGCTTCTGCGATTTTCCCTGCATTTGTATGGCACAATTTATCTGCCTATATTTCACATATGCTTGTGTTTTTGATGTTGATTATTCCGATCGCATTTTTTTGGACATTTATTGGTTCAGTACTTTGTAGCAATAAAGTCACGTGGTTGAATCAACGAAATATGCAGAGAACAGCATCATTGGTTTTAGTCAGTTTTACCGTACCTTTAAGCTATTCAGCAATTTTAAGTCTTTAAATTCATTATTTAAAATCTTCATCGCTATTTTAAATTTTAATATGCCTCAAGTTTGTAGATACAGACTTGAGTGGGTCTATTTTTCCAGAAACATTCCTTTCAAAAGCATTTTCAGTTAAAGTACAGCGCAGTATACAGCACAGTTTTGGGATAGAAATAAATGGCAATTAAGTCTGATCGTTGGATTCGTGAAATGAGCGAAAAACACGGCATGATTGAACCGTATGCAGAAAACCAAGTTCGTTATGATGAAAATGGTGAAAAGCTCATTTCTTATGGCGTTTCAAGTTATGGTTATGATGTACGTTGCGCACGTGAGTTCAAAGTGTTTACCAATGTTCACTCTGCAATTGTAGACCCGAAAAACTTTGATGATCGTAGCTTTATTGATATCGAATCTGATGTATGTATTATCCCACCGAACTCGTTCGCTTTAGCACGTACAGTTGAGTATTTCCGCATTCCTCGTAATGTTTTGACTGTGTGTTTGGGTAAATCAACCTATGCGCGTTGCGGAATTATTGTGAATGTCACACCACTTGAACCTGAGTGGGAAGGTCATGTAACACTTGAGTTCTCAAATACAACTAATCTTCCTGCACGTATTTATGCAGGTGAAGGTGTAGCACAAATGTTGTTCTTTGAATCAGACGAAGTATGTGAAACTTCTTATAAAGATCGTGGCGGGAAATACCAAGGTCAAACAGGTGTGACTTTACCGAAGGCTTGATAAAAAGTATTGATATTCAATAAATAAAAGTGAGTGGCAAGGAAAACCACTCATTCATTCATCGGAAAATAGCAAAAAATAGATGAATGTTTTTGCATTTGATTAAATAATTAGCATAATAGAAAGTGCGATATGGTTGGCAGAAAAGTCATTCTTCGCGATAAAAGTTAAGTGATATGTAGGAATCACTTTAAAATACGGATATTTAGAAAAATAAAATATGGTGCGGAGCATCGTGTACATTAGGAAGGTCAAAGATGACTACACTCAAATATACGGTAAATTTCAAAAGAACTTTACTGGCTACACTTATCGGCTTAAGTGTGAGTCAATATTGCTTTGCGCTAGAAGAATTGTCTGATGATACCTTAAGTGACTCGACTGGTGAGGGTATTGCCTTATTGCCAGAAAATTTTAGCATGCGTTTCAATGGTGTAGATGAAGCTGGTGTTGGAGCTGCGGGCGGTGGTTCTATTCGTTTGATCCCAGTTGGACCTCTTTCTGCAACGGCAGAAGCCAAAGGATTTCAAAAAGCCGATGTATTTGTAAACGGAATTTCTTTAGGACAATCAAAAAAGAATAATGGGGTAGGTCGTGATAAGGCTGACTGGGGGGTTGGTTTCGGTGCATTAGGGGCGGGTGCAAGTGATTTTGCACGACCAATAGACTCATGGGGGACAACATTAAATCCATGGATATTAAAGACTGTAACCGATGTAGTACCATCGTTTTCTGGTATTGCGAAAGATGTCTCATATCTAACGCTTGAAGCCCCTTTAATGAATCAAGTTATACCAACCACAGGTGCAGAATCCTCAGCATATAACTTAAAAATGGGGTTTTATGCAGATGCTTTTATGCGTGATAAAAATCAACCTGAAAGTATTACAAATAAAATGCAGGGGTTGTCAAATCGTATTCGTTTAGCTGCTGTATGGGATGGTTTTAGTGTAAATGGTTCAAGTTTAAAAGTATTTCGCTCTTTAGATGGCGTGGGTGTTGGTAATACTGGTGGTAAGTATGATGTCTATAAACTAATCCCGCAAAAGGATGCGTCTGGGAAAGTTATAGCATTTGTAAATGATACTGCGAACAAAGTGGGGACGTTTAATTACGGACTATCTAAGTCGTATAATCAAACATTTGGTGTGGCGGGTGTAGCCCGTTTGAATAGTGGTAAGACCGATAGTACTGATGCGAGAGGTAGTGTGTCGCTAGGAACGGTAACGCGTAATATTTATCAGCTTGATTTTTCAAGGAATGCTGATAATAGTGTCAAACGTGATACAGCAGGAAACATAATTTATACACAAGGTGTTGATCGAACAAGTAATCCAAATACATCAGATGGAGTGCTGCAAACCTATAGACCACCAGATGGTTCTCAAGCAACTACAACATATAATGGATTACCGTCAGGGGGGAGTTTCCCGAGTGGGGGGCAATGTGCTTCTGCAAAAAAACAAAATAACGCGGGAGCTGGTTGTACGGTACAAGAGGGAGTGACAGCTCGTCGCTTTGTTGCAACGTCAACTAATACATGGACAATGCCTGCTGCAAAAAGTGTGTTGAGAATTAGTACTCAAGAGTTATTAGGAACAGATGCAGTAGGGACCCCTGCCTTTGGTGGGGGAGTGCCAAACTTTAATGCAAATAGTTATCCGGATAAGAATGCAGAAGGGATATTTTTATATAATCCAAATATAAATTTGGTTTTAGGGGGCTTGGCTCAACCGTTGGTGTTAAGTACCGATGGTTCTAACTTTTCATTTGAACTTACTCGTATCCCTAAAAATGCAGCAGTGTATAGTAAGATTTATCAAAAATATTCAGATATTTCAGCTGATATGGCTTTAAATGACGGAAATACTTATCTCGGTAATACTTGCAATATCAATAAGTGTGGTGGGACACTGACGATCGGTGGTGTAAATTATCAAGACTCTAAGGCGACCCATAGTAGTATCACGATTGGTTCAACGGTTTACGATGCAACAAAAAACTTAACAACCGCTTATACTGGAAAAGAAGCCTTTGGTGTGTCAATAGGTGAGTTAAACACAGTGAGTGGTTTATCGTCATCTTTGATACAAGATTACACTCAGGTTTGGATGAAAAATAGGCAATTTAATTCAAGTTGTAATTGGTTGGGGACTTGTACTTATTCGTATGGTGCTTGGGATAGTAATTGGACAGCTGTTTCACCACAAACAGGAACTACTGCAAAACCTGACCCCTATGAAACTACCCAACGTCAAAATATGAATGGGCAAATTTTAGGTATACAAACAACGATGCCAACGAATATTCAAAGTACTTTAAATGGTATGACCCCTGTTGGTTCAGCGCCCAAAAATAATTTTGGATCTGCAGTAGTAGATGGATTACTTATCCAGCACTTTAAATTTACAACAACAGGGCTATAAGGGGGTATTCAAGATGAATATAAATAAACTAATACTTTCTAGCTTTTCGGTTTTTATGTTGTCAACTGTAGGTACGATAGGTCATTCAGAACAATTGATAGCCTTAACGGACAGTGATCTATCAGAGGTGAATGGTCAGGCTGGGGTAGATTTAGCTTTAAAAATGAGTTTGAATCATACCAGTGACTATAAGTTTGATAACTCAGTCTGTGCAAATAACAAACTTGAGTTTTGTCGTTTAGCGATTTCAGCGAATAATCGTTATGATGATGGTTCTAATGATAGTTATGATGCTACAGGTCAAAGAGTTATATCGACCACTGGAAAAAAACAATGGCTTGTTTTTAAAGGTATTCAGGGAACGATTAATATAGATAAGCTTGGTTTGGATGGTTCTGATGTAACCTTTAAGTCTAAGTCAGGTGTAGATACTTATCGCGGTGCATTAAATTTTTCTTTTGATGTAAATAAACCAATTAAAATTAGAAACTTAGGTTTTCAATCAATGTCGATTGAAACAGACAGTGATGTGGGAGTATCCAATACAAATGTTGAAGGTTTTTTAAATACAGCTAAATATGATAAAACAACAGATTCAGTATTTGATAAAAATAATCCAGATACTGGTGTGGCACGAGAAAAGGGATTTCTGGGGCTAAGTATGAATGGGAACCTATCTATCGGGGGGAATATAAAAATTTTCTCATGTTTAGATCATTCGCGTTGCTAGTTTAAGAGGATGAAAAGATGAATAAAAATAATCAGATTAATAAAAGTTTTAATTTATCGTTATTGGCTATCTGTATCATGACTTTGTCAAATGCGAGCTTTGCACTAGAGGAACTTGCAGATGTTGATCTTCGTAAAGTCGATGGTCAAGATGGTGTTGATTTGAGTATAAATTTTGATCAAGCAAAATTTGATAATTTTTATTGGGAAGATAAAGTAGGTACTTCGACAAATATTGAGCAAACGCTACGAGCAAATGCCAATAATGTTGTGTTTAATGGTATTGGTGGTATAAAACCGGGGATAAATTTAAAATTTAATGCTGGTAGTCAGGGAGCAAAAACGGGTTTAGATGCGCAACTAACACTAAAACCTTTTACGATGTCTATGGACAGTTGGACTTTGTGTGATACAGCAACCACACCTAAGTGCAGTGGTAGTTTAGGTAGTTTAGGTTTACAAGTTGCAAGTCCATTAGGTATTCGACTTACAACTCCGAATGGATTATTTAGTGCTTCAGACCAAGCTGCGTTAAACTTGGGGTTAAATAACATCAACTTATTTATTGGACAAAAGCAAGGTTTGGCTGCGCTGACTCAGAACCAAATACTAGCCAAATTAAATTTTAATTTAATGGGGCGAGGTTTCATGAATATCGATCCTGCAAAAGGATTATTAATTACGACAAATCAGGGTGCTAGTAAAGCAAGTAAAGACAGTATACCAACAGATTTGCTTGGATATGTTGACTTTGATCGTGTAGATGCTCCAAATAAAGCATCTATACCAGTAGCACAGTTGGGGACTTATTCCGGAACCAGTTCAGGTATAAATTTGGAACTTCTTACAGTAAAAGATGCAGGAGTAGGGATTTATGATGCAAGTGCAGCGAAAGGGGTTATTCGTGTTGGTGCAAGTGGTCGTATCGTAAATGGTAGTTTGCAAATACGAGGTATAAATGCTGAAGGGAAAGAAAATCCTGTAGATAATAATACGACAAATACACATACTTTAAATAATGTTTTGGGCTATGCAAATCAAGGTTCAACAACGGCGACAAGTTCAACAGTGATAGGAAGTTCAGGAATTGGGTTTCGTATGTCTGGTGAATTCACCAATACTGGTGATAAGATGTTGGAGGGGGGGAAAGCTGGCGAAGCAACCACGCTTGAAATTGGCGGGGCTGGAACAAATAGTTATGGCTTTGAGTTTTCCAATTTAACTCCATTGGTATCTGGATCAACTGAGCGAGCTTATTTTGATAGTGGTGATATCTATATGAACTTAGCCAATACTCAAACAATACGCTTGCCAGAAAATAGTGTTTTACAGAATTCGAAATTTGGTGGGATTGCAGGTCAATATCTAACCAATTCTAAAGATTATATTAACAAAATTCATAATAATACAACCAATCCATATAGCTTAATTATGGCAATACGTGGGATGCATTTCCAAGCTCTCGCACGCCAAGGCCGCTTTACTGATGCTACTGGTGTAGATTCTGCGGGTTCATTTAAAAGTAAAACTAACTCTTGGGGTTTGGCACTTCCAATTTATAATATGAACGCGAATTTAGCGACATATGCAACCAACTATACAGGTGATGTATTTACTCTGAATAATAGTGTTGTGGGGAAAAACTTGGTTACAGACTCTCAGCGTTTAGGTTTGGCTGTGGCGCTGAGTACTGAAGGTAAAAGTGCTGATGGCAGTAAAACTACCTCAATTATGTTGATTGATGGTGGGCCAGTTGTAGCTAATGCAAATAAGCCAGTGGATTATTATTTGGGCTTGCGTAATATTGATATGCTATTGCGTGGTTATGGTAGTTTAGGCTTTGAAAATGGTAATGTGAATTTGACAATGCCAGATTTGCTCATGGTGATGTCAGCAGAACTTGCTGCGGGTTACTTACCAGGTGCGAAATATAAGAGTTATAACTACACATCGCCGTTGGATAATTTTAAGTTAAAAAATGATATTTTATTGGGTATTAAAATCAAAATGCTAGGTGATATGGCATTTGCATTGATTCCAAATAATGCAGTTTCAGATGGTTCTGCACTAACAGTTATTGGTGACTATAAACTTACAGATGGTGCGATACAGTTGAGTGATCCGATCGATGGTTCGATGATTGGCTTGGATAACTTATCAGGAACAGTTCGATTTAATAATAGCATTGCAATTACTAAGAATACTAAAGATTATACTGAGGATAAGCAAGGTAACGTGAGTTTTAACTATGCATTTAACTTTAACCCAGCGCAAAATGCCAGTGAAGTTTTTCGTGTTAGAGATATAAATTTTTACCCACCAGATTCAAAAAGTACAACAGGACAGCGTTTAGGTGAAATGGTGATGACAGGTGGCCGACTAAATAGCAGTCTTACGTTAACGCCAAGAAACTAGTACAGAGGGATATTGTAATGAATAAAATTAATAAGTCCAAAGTTGCTTTGGGAATATTATCTGTTGTGATGTCTACCTCTGTTCTTGCAACAACAGAGATGCACGAGCTTACTGATGCGGAGTTATCTGAGCAGACTGGGCAGGCATTATTGTCGCTTGGTTATACAAATCCATCTGCTACTGGGGAAGGAAAGAATACGTCAGACTATGGTTTCTATAAACTTGGGTTAGAAGCCAAAGTTGAACTAAATGCCAACATCAAAAATTTACAATTGGGTTGTGGAGGTACCAATGGTGCCGGAGCATGTGATATTGATATGTCAAATGTTTCTTTGAGTGGTTTACCTGATGGGCGGTTAGCAGATGGTACTGCAACTTGGTCTAAAGACCGTCCAAGTACGAGTGCTGAAATTACCAACCCATTTCTCGAGTTTGCGATTAAAAATCCGAATTCTGCTTCTACAAGAGAAGTCACTGGTTTTCGTTTAAGCGCTGAAAAAATAATGGGTTACTTAAGCGCTGGAACGGATAATATTGCAAATCCTACAGACGGAATTAAAAGTTTTAGCGGATTTATTAAAGTAGCTAAAACACCTGTAAACGCATTTACGAAAGAGGCTTTTTTTGGTACGACTGAAGATCAGCGGATCTTTGCTAAGATTACAGCTTTAGGTTTATTTCCTACAACAGTTTTTACGGATGCTTCTTCGATGCAAAGTAGTACAAACGGAGGAAGCCCGTGGGGTATTAAAGTTCCTTCTCAGAAGGTTCAATTTGATTTTCCTGAAACGATTGTTAGTGGTAACCGTATGTCTCAATTAAACTTGGTGGTACAGGATGTGCCAATTCCAACAATTTCAATTGGTGCAGATAATGGTGCAATTAAAATGTTATTAGATGAACCAATCTCTTTACTATTTGGTGCAATTTATGCTGATAAAGCGACGTTTTATATGGGGGAAAAAGATACGACGAGTGCAGGATGTGCTGCAAATCGTAATACAAAGAATTGTTCTTATATAGATAATTTAAAGGCTAATGTAACTGTCAAGCAGAACTTTAATTTGATTCATAATTTACCGATCACTAGTGGTGGTTATCTAAGCCTACAATCAGAAAAGATTAAATGGCCTGGTAGTGATGCAGCTGATGTTGCACAACCTGGATTTTGGTTGTCTTTTAAAGATCCTTTAGATTTTGGTGCATTAAATCCAACTTCTGGGATTGGAATGGATGATGTCTTACCTCAAATCGCTACTTTTATTACTAACTATCTATCACAAAATAACATTGATTTAGATTTGGCGAAAACATTTGATGCTATTACAGGTGCTCCAATTTATAAAGGAATCGGTGCAATTACACTTGCAGATAATGCGCGTGCGGTTATGACATTAAGTAATTTACTTTTAGATAGTAATCAAAAACCTGTTAGTAACTGCTATGGTGGTTTGAAATTTTGCTAATTGTGACCCCTTATCGGGTTGTATTTGAGGATCTGAGCAAACTCATATAAGCTTGTTCAGATCTGATTGTCTTAAGGATAGGGCAAATGAAAAGAATAAAAAAATATAGTTTTCTAGTTGCGTTGCTGTTCAGCTCAAATATTTATGCCTTAGAAGCTTTAAATGATAATGATTTATCAGAAGCAACAGGGCAAGATGGGATTAGTATTGGTGTGGGCCTAAGTAAAATTCAAGTAGATCAATTTTCTATCATTGATAAAGATGGATTGTCTAGTGATCATTTGTTGAAAACGACTGTGCCAACATATACTGGTGCAGCTTCTTTTGTGGTTGCTGGAAATAGTGCAAATACGCCAGTTTCTGTTGACTTCTTAGGTGCAACATCGTCCCCAACAGTACGTATTGAAATTGATGCTGAGGGGGGAGGGAGTCCATATGCAAATATAGGTTTTGCTTTTGATCAAAATGTCAGTGGTATTCGAATTTCTCCTTTTTCAGTCTATCTTGCAGGTGCAGATTCTACATCCACAGCATCCAATATGAATTCAATATATGATGTGACAACGCTAAAAAGCGATGTTTATAAGTTTTTGAGTGTTGGTTCAGTAGCAAAACCATTTGAATTGACTTTTCATAATGTAAATAAGCCATCTGTAAACTTACAGCTTGGAAATGCACCGCAAAATAGAATGTTTTTGTTTAAAGGGGCGATCAAAGCGATTTGTGCAAATGGTTGTCCTATTGCATTGATTGCTGGAGCAACAGCAGCTTCTTTTGATCTCAAAATGATTGCAACCGATCCAACGAATGGTTATTCACTCAATAGTTTCTACGCCGGTCTTGAGCCAGATGCTTTGGTTTTTGGTAATACAGGTACATCGAGTAAAATGGATGTTGGTATCAATAATCTGATGTTAGGAACTTTAGATTCGACAGATACGAGTTTTAGTGGTTTAAAGAATAGCTCAATGGGTTCATTTGGTCTTACTGGTTCTTCGATTACCAATTTGAAAATGTCTGTAAAAGGACTATAGAAATAGCGTTATTCTGAATAATTAAAAATCCGCCTTGTGCGGATTTTTTTGGAACTTGATTAAAAATAGTAAAGGCGTTAAAAAGGAATATTAGAAATTGATAAACACAATGAAAATATGATTAATTTTAATAGTATAAAGCAAGTATGTGTTGTGGGGGCAGGCACAGCGGGTTGGTTTGCTGCCTTAAAAATGAGAAAGATTTTAAAAAAAGATATTTATATTTCTGTGGTTGCGACTCAAGAAATTCCAACAGTAGGGGTGGGTGAAGGAGGAATACTTAATCTAATGAGTAGTTTGCTTCAATTAGAAATCCCTCTACTTGAGTTTTTAAAGGAAACAGGCGCAGTTCATAAGTTGGGATTTGTTTATGAGGGGTGGCGCACAGGATGTGCTAATGACAAATATTATCATATGTTCCCTTATTTAAGTAAACATGAAAGAATTAATGGTTATTATCCAATTTTATCAGTATTAACTAATCATAATACAGCCGTCTCAAATATTGTAGATTCAATAAAATTAAGAGAAGAGAATACTTCTCAAGATGATCTTACTAAGATGTTTGTTAATGTTCAAAATCACAATTTTCTATCATCTTTTCATTTTGATACTTATAAGGTTGCACAGTATTTAAAAAAAATTGCATTATCTCGTGGTATTCGATACATCGAAGGAAAGGTAGAAAAAATTAATATAAATGAAAAAAATGGAGATATAGAATCTTTAGAGGTTCACGGCAAAGTGATTAATAGTGATTTTATTATTGATGCATCTGGATTTAGTCGAGTTTTTATTGGTCAGCATTTTTCCAGTAAGTGGATTTCTTTAGCAAACAAACTAGTTATGAATACTGCGATTCCATTTCATTTAAAACATCCTTTGACAAATCCTGATCTTGTGACTAGATCGACCGCAATGAATAGTGGTTGGTTGTGGCGAATTCCTTTACAAGAAAGAGTGGGGGCAGGATATGTTTTTAATGATGGTTTTATTAGTCCTGAAAAAGCAATTGATGAAGTAGAGAAAAAGTTAGGCCATTATGTTGAACCGATAAGAGTAATTAAGTTTGAGGCTGGTTTTTTTAAAGATATTTGGATTAATAATGTTTTAGCGGTTGGACTCTCCTCGGGTTTTGTTGAACCTCTTGAAGCAACATCAATTGGGCAAATGTTAATGCAGTTAGAGTTGTTAAGTCGAGTGATTACAGAAACCGAAGGGATTGTTTCTGATCATTTAATTGATTTTTATAATCAGCAAAACAGAAATGCTTGGGAAGGGATAGGTGACTTTATTCGTATGCATTATGATACAACCAGAGATGACACGGCATTTTGGAAGTCAACAAAGGATATTCCAATGTCTGATAAATATAAAGAACTAAAAGAAATCTGGAAATATCGAACTCCTAGAGATTACGATTTTGCCGATTATCAAATGGATTTGATGCATCATTTTGGCACTTATAGTTGGTTAGCCATTGGGCAAGCGCTTGGTCATATTAAAGCAGAAGTGACGGTAAATGAGCTAATGAATTTAACAGCTGAACAGCGTAAAAAACTAGGGCAGGATATTGGGGAAATTTATCAGCGGTTAGGTCTGAATCCAAAATGAAATGATTGCATTTTTATTTTAGATTAGAGACGTGCCTTAAAGTCATATTGATTTGAAACATTCAAAGTGTATTGAGTTTTGAATGATGTAAAAGCCCTATTGATGAAAATTCATAGGGCTTTTAAGAAGATATTATTTTGCAATTTTAGCCAATAATTCTTCTTTAGATAGATTTACAGACTCTTCATCACGACGACCTTTATATTCAAAAGTCCCTGCATCCAAACCTTTTTCACCAATCACGATGCGGTGTGGAATACCTGTTAGCTCAATGTCAGAGAATTTAACGCCGGGACGTTCATTACGGTCATCGAGTAACACATCATAACCCGCAGCTTGCAGTTCAGCATAAAGTGTTTCAGCAGCTTCAAGTGTACGTGGTGATTTCTGAGCATTCATTGGAACGATTGCAATTTCAAAAGGTGCAATCGCTGCAGGCCAAATGATTCCTTTATCATCAAAGTTTTGCTCAATTGCAGAGGCAACAACACGTGTTACACCTATGCCATAACAACCCATTGTAACAACAAGAGGTTTACCATCATCACCCAAAACTTTACAACCGAGTGCTTCTGAGTATTTTTGACCGAGTTGGAAAATATGACCGACTTCGATACCTCGTTTAATCAAAATCGTGCCTTGACCATCTGGAGAAGGATCGCCTTCCACAACATTACGTAAGTCATAAACTTCGGTAAATTTCGCATCACGTTCCCAGTTAACACCTGTTACGTGTTTATCTACTTCATTTGCACCTGCAACAAAGTCTGAAAGCACAGATGCAGCACGATCGACAATAACAGTTAAACCTTTATCAACAAGACCTTGTGGACCACAGAAACCAGCGGTTAAGCCCTTTTCTTGGAGTTGAGCTTCTGTAGCAAAAGCCAGTGGTGCTGCAATTAAAGGATGCTTTTCAGCTTTAATTTCATTGAGTTCATGGTCACCACGTAAGAATAAAGCAACAACAGGAGCTGCTTTTCCTTCTTCCGCAACACCTTGAACAAGGAGTGCTTTAACAGAATGTGCAGGGTTAGAACCTAAGAAAGCAGACACATCATCAATGGTTTTTTGATTCGGTGTATCAACAATTTTTAATTCTTGTGTCGGTGCAGCACGTTCACCGACAAGTACAGCTTCCGCCATTTCAACATTGGCAGCATAATCTGATTCGGTAGAGAAAGCGATATCGTCTTCACCACTTGAAGCAAGCACATGGAACTCATGTGAACCTGAACCGCCAATTGAACCTGTATCTGCTTGCACAGGGCGGAAGTTTAAACCCAAGCGTGTGAAGATACGGCAATATGTGTCATACATGACATCATAGGTTTCTTGTAAAGATGCTTGGTCTACATGGAAAGAATAAGCATCTTTCATAATAAATTCACGTGAACGCATTACCCCAAAACGTGGACGGATTTCATCACGGAATTTCGTTTGAATTTGATAAAAATTCATTGGAAGTTGTTTATAACTTTTAAGCTCATTACGTGCTAAGTCAGTAATCACTTCTTCATGCGTAGGGCCAAGAACAAAATCATTGCTATGGCGGTCTTTAAAGCGTAAAAGTTCAGGGCCATATTGCACATAACGACCAGATTCTTCCCAAAGTGATGCGGGTTGAGTGACTGGCATTAAAGTTTCCAATGAACCTGCACGGTTCATTTCTTCGCGAACAATCGCCTCTACCTTATTGAGCACGCGTACACCCATCGGCAACCAAGAGTATAAACCTGAAGCTAATTTACGAATCATCCCCGCACGTAACATAAGCTGATGTGAGATGACCTCAGCATCATTTGGGGTTTCTCTTAACGTTGCAAATAAAAAGCGACTCGCGCGCATGGAAACTGTCCTAAAATTTTTAGATTTAAAGCAGAGATTATACGATAAAAAAATACGATAAAAAAATTAGCTGGCTATTTTTGATGTTAGTTTGATTTAAAATTTCGATCTACTCAACTTTATAAGTGAGAGCGTATGATATTTAAGCGTTATAAAAAATTCACTGTTTAGCTTACTTTGTTAATTTATTATTTATAATAAATTGGGATAGACGTAAAATAATTAGGTGATTATTCCTGTTTTTTTAAGCGTGAAATAATATCATCATAGTGAGTTTGTGTATTGCGGTACGTATTCTGTAGATTTTCTATATAGCTTTTTGTGCGTTCAATATTTTCTGTGTTGTATTTAATTCGCTCTTTGAGCGCGGTGGGTATGGTCTTACCTTTGCGGTAAAACTCCATTTCTTGTCTTTTTAATGTGATACGATCTGCTTGGTATTGTTTAAGGCTTTGATTTTGTAAGGCGATCTGTTGTTTCAAGTTATTTAATAATTCATTGCGTTTGTTGGTTGCAACAGATGAGTTGCCATATGCGCGTTTCAAGCGAGTATCTTGTTCTAATCTACGAATTTCTGTTGCACGTGATGTGGATTGTTGTAAATCTTTCTCCACATTATAAGATTTTGCTCGCTGAACCACTTGCATGTTACGATCAAGCGCTTCATATCCATGTTTAATATGTGCAGGAGTAACTGATGTGCTGATATTGGCAACCCCATTCTTATCGTAATAACGATACCAAACAGCTTTGGTTTGTGATTCAGCATAGACAGCTGCTGAACTGCAAATGCAGAGTGTTGCTAGTAAAATACGAAATATTTTTTTTGTTTTTATATTCGTATTTTGAAGATAGATTGTTCTATTCATTCAAAGTGTCCCATCCCCAAAAAATAAACAATTTGTATGATTATAAAGTTCTTACCACACCATTTTATGGCTTTACAAATTTTTAATAAACAATTAAGTTTCAAAAAGCGATAGAATATTTTTTTTTGTGTGAGATTTACATTGTTTTTAGTTTGAAGTGAGATTTTTGACAGTAAATGTTCATTGATCTTTTTAGTTAAAATATGTTAAAAAAACATGATTAATTGTAAAAATAAATCTGTACAGCACAATTCTATCCAAGCTTACGGAAAGGGGCACTAAATGGACGATAAATTTCAAAATCTAAAAGTCATGGTGATCGACGATTCTAAAACTATTCGTCGAACTGCCGAAACGCTATTGCAAAGAGAAGGTTGTGAAGTTGTTACTGCAGTAGATGGTTTTGAAGCACTGTCTAAAATCGCAGAAGCGAATCCTGATATTGTTTTTGTCGATATTATGATGCCACGTCTAGATGGCTATCAAACATGTGCTTTAATCAAAAATTCTCAAAATTATCAAAATATTCCAGTCATTATGTTATCAAGTAAAGATGGTTTGTTTGATCAGGCCAAAGGTCGTGTTGTCGGCTCTGATGAATATTTAACAAAACCATTTAGTAAAGATGAATTATTAAATGCAATACGCAATCACGTAAGTGCATAACGGTGAGCTTGGGGAAAATAATGGCAAAAATTCTAATCGTCGATGATTCACCTACTGAAATGTTTCGATTTAAAGAAATTTTAGGTAGACATGGATTTGATGTAATTGAAGCAACGAACGGTGCTGACGGTGTTACGACTGCACAAGCAGAATTACCAGATCTTATTTTAATGGATGTGGTGATGCCTGGGGTAAATGGTTTTCAGGCAACGCGCCAGATTTCTCGTGGTGCGACAACTAAGCATATTCCTATAGTGATTGTAAGTACAAAAGATCAGGAAACTGACCGTGTTTGGGGCAAGCGCCAGGGTGCGTGTGATTACCTTACAAAACCTATCGATGAAAATCAGCTAATCAATACGATTAAGCAGCATCTTCAAGCAGGATAATGTATGGCAGCAAATGGATTTATCGAATTACTTCGGTTGTCTAAGCGAGGAAATAAAAATTACGCTGACAACGAGAGTGAAGTTAACCGATGGTCAGGCATTGCATTTGAAATGATGGGGCAATACTTTGTTGCTCCTTTAGGTGAGGTTTCAGAAGTTATTTATCCGCCGAAATATACGCCCGTACCCAATGTTCAAGGGTGGGTGAAAGGTTTAGCCAATATTCGCGGACGGTTATTATCAGTTTCTGATTTGGCTTTTTATTTAACGGGGCAAAGAAGCCAATTTTTACCTACTCAGAAAGTCTTATGTATTAGTCATAATGATCATTATGTTGGTTTGGTTGTAGATCAAGTTTTGGGGATCCAACATTTTAATAAAAAAGGTTTTTTTTCTAAAAATAATGATTTAGAGGGAAATCTTCAAACGTATTGCCAGGGGTATTTCCAGCAGCATAATCAGGCTTGGAATGTCTTCTTATTTAGCCGTTTGTTAAATGATCCACAATACATGAATGCATCAGAAAAATTTATAAACTAGCTTTGACGCCTAATTAGAGTTAAGCGAATCGGGAGAAGCTGAATGGGCTTTAAACTTAAAAAGAAAAATACAGGGGATACTGCTCAAAAAAGTGGTTCTAACGTATTCACGAAATTCAAGTCGAAAATTGATGATTTTGCAAAGTTATTTGGGGAAAGTGACAAATCTAAGCCATTTATTCAAATGGCGATTGTGAGTATCGTCATTGCGATTATTTTACTTTTGGTTTTATTCTATACGGTTCCTCGAAATAACGACTTGACTCGTAGTTTGGGTGAATTAAAACTTTTATCACAAACATTATCGCGCCAAGCAACAGAAGCAACAGCGTCTGGTTCTAAAGAATCAATTGATGCTTTAGTAGCGTCGCAAAAGAAATTTAAAGAAAACTTAGAAGTTGTTAAAGATATTCATCCATCATCGAATCAAGTCGAAGGTGTTGAAAAAACTTGGAAACAAGTATCGTCAGATATTGACATGATCACAACTCACCAGAAAATCATTAACCAATTATATGATACAAACATTGCAGTTGCAGATGTGATTCCTGGGATGCAGGCTGAATATAACCTAATGGTTGACCAAATGGCACGTGATAACATGCCAAGTACCCAGGTGGTAATTGCGAAGAACCAAGTATTTATTGCGGAACGTATTTTACGTTCGATTGGTTCTGTATTGGGTGGTTCAGATAATACACGTGCTTCAGCAGAGGATTTTAATGCTGATACGGAAACGTTTGGTGCGTATCTTAATGCTCAATTAACAGGGAATGCGGAGTTAGGTGTAACAAGAATCGATAATCCAAACTTACGTGAATCTTTAGAAAGTATTAAAGAAGACTATAACGAAATTGTGCAATTAGCATCAACTTCGGTGTTGAAAAACTCAGATCAAATTTTCAAAGTACGTCAAGCTTCATCCAATATTTTTGCTGAGTCTGATAACTTATTAAAAGGCTTAGATCGTCTATCTGTAAATACAGGTGTTGCAACGATTCTACCTGCTTTGATTTTAATCTTAGCTTTGGGTGCATTCTTATTTGCAGTATTCAAATTGCTTGGTTTGCGTAGTGAGTCGGATAAGGTTCGTGTAACACGTTTACAAGATGAGTATGACCGTAACCAGAATGCGATTTTACGTTTACTGGATGAAATCGCCGATTTGGCAGATGGTGACTTGAGTTCGTACGCGACGGTATCTGAAGATTTTACAGGGGCAATTGCCGACTCGATTAACTTCGCGATTGACCAATTACGTGACCTTGTATCTCGTATTAACGAAACGTCCCAAGAAGTTGCACAATATACGCAGAATACGCAAGAGATTACCAACCAGTTAGCTGAAGCATCTGAGCATCAGGCGCAAGAGATTGCTGGAGCATCTACAGCGATTAACGAAATTGCACAATCGATTGACCACGTATCTGCAAATGCTGCTGAGTCAGCAGAGGTAGCACAACGTTCTGTACAGATTGCAACAAATGGTGCAGACGTTGTAAACCGTTCAATCGAAGGTATGGATACAATTCGTGAGCAGATTCAAGAAACGTCTAAACGTATTAAGCGTTTGGGTGAATCATCTCAAGAGATTGGTAACATTGTCTCTCTGATTAACGATATTGCCGACCAAACAAACATCTTGGCATTGAACGCAGCGATTCAGGCGTCTATGGCAGGTGAAGCTGGTCGTGGTTTCGCCGTGGTAGCGGATGAAGTACAGCGTCTTGCGGAACGTTCAGCATCAGCAACTAAGCAGATTGAAACACTGGTTAAAACGATTCAGACAGATACCAACGAAGCGGTAATTTCGATGGAACAAACGACGTCGGAAGTTGTTCGTGGTGCGAACTTGGCGAAAGATGCGGGTGTTGCACTGGATGAAATTCAAACAGTATCAACGAACTTGGCGGGATTGATTGGAAGCATTTCTGAGTCTGCGAAATTGCAGTCTGCATCGGCAGGTCATATTGCAAATACGATGAACGTCGTACAAGAAATTACTTCGCAAACAACGGGTGCTACCTTTGATACAGCGCGTTCGGTATCTGAGTTGGCAAATATGGCGGATGCATTACGTCAATCTGTTTCAGACTTTAAACTACCTGAATAAAATGATTGGTACTCTATATATGCAATATCTACTGTCTTAGGTAGGTATTGCACAGAGTAGAAAAGCCTTCTAAAGCCATTCGACTGTATTTGAAGGGTTTTAGTCCCACAGAAGGGAACTAACGTAGAAGCCTGAGCTATGAAAGAAATATTAAAACATTTAGTGGAAAACGTCACTTTACCTGAAGATACTTATCTTGATCAGGACGAAGAAATTTTAGATTTTTTTGTAGAAGAGCTCGAAGATATTTTTGAACAGTTACAAATCTCTCTGGATTTATGGCAAAAAGAAGCATCTAAAGATGCCGAACTCGTCAATGTACGTCGCTATTTCCATACGCTTAAAGGGTCTGGGCGAATGGTCGGAGCTAAAAGTTCTGGGGAATTGGCTTGGACTGTTGAAGACACATTAAACCGTGTGATTGCAAATAATTTAGAGCTGAATACTGAGATTCAACAATATGTCAGTACAGTATTTAATATTTATAAATTCAAACTTTTTTCTGAATTTTTAAATAAGCAGCCTCATCATTTGAATTTGGCACCATTGGTATTGTTAGGTCAGCAATTACAGCAAAAAATAAGTTTAGAACCTGCTTTAGAAGATTTATTAAGTTTAGCAACAACACTTAATAGTGCTGATGTGGTGACTGGTTTAGAAATTGCTAGTGTTGAGGTGGTGGCACCAACTGAGTCAACTGAAGTTGAAGCTATTGTTGCTCAAGAATCTGTATATGTTGATGCAGTTGCAACAACTGATGAGAATTTCAATTCTGAAACTTTAGCGATTTTTGTTGAAGAATCAGAAGAGCACTTGGCAACGATCAATGAATTCTTGCATTTAGAACAACATACGCCTGATCAGTATAACCGCTTGATTCGTGCATTACATACACTACGTGGAAGTTCTTCCATGGCGCATGTGGACGATGTATTTGAGGCGAGTAGTAAAGTTGAGCATCTCTTTAAAGTATTGGTTCAAGAAGATACAGAATCATCGAAAAATGAAAATACTTTATTGACCCATTATGCTGAGTTTGTAAGTGATTATTTACATATTCTTAAGCAGAAAGGCGGGGAGAGTTCAGAGTTACACAACATTTATCAAAAATTCAATGATGCATGGGATCGTTATGACTTCCAACATCAATACCAGCAAGATCAGGATTCACAAGTGGGCTTAGTTACGCAGCTTGTCGATTTGGAAATTGATCTATTATTAGATGCTGAATTTGAGTTTGATAAGCGTGCGCCTGTAGAACATCCTGTTTATTTTCAAAGCCTGAGTCAGCAAACTCAGTTGTTGATAGAACATACCAATAATCGTGCGTCTCAAGGTATTCATGATTTTACTGTTCAATTAAAAGAAGCGTATGAGCGAGTTATTGCAAATCCTGCTCTACTGAATACAGATTATGCTTATGAAATTTTTGATAAAGTACATCAAGAGTTCATTCATTTATTTGATACTTTGGCTTCAGGACAGCGTGTTAGTTTAACAGATGAAGTAAAAGAGACCTTAGTTGAATTGCATGACTATTTACTTCAAGAAATTGATGTCAATGTAGAGCTTGATGCGGTTGAATCGGTGCAACCAGAAGTTGCTACGCAGCCGAGTGGTTCAATTGAATCTGCTGGTCGTTATGTTTTTGCAGAAATTAATAAAGATAAACAATCTATTGACTCAGATTTGAGTCAACGTGAATTCGATATGGATGTTTTAGACATTTTTATTGAGGAAGCGGATGAATTATCGGATGGTATGGATCAGGATTTAAATACTTGGTCTGAGAATCCTGGAGATACAACGGCTTTAAATAACTTGATGCGTTATTTGCACACTTTAAAAGGTGGCGCAAATATGGTTCAAGCCAATAATATTGGTTTAATTGCGCATGAATTAGAAACAATCTATGAGCGAATCATCAAAGGTCAATTACAAGCAACGCCACAAATTATTGAGTCAATCCGTTTGATTCAAGATGACATTGCTGACCGAATTCAATTGATTCGTGAAAAATCAATTGATTATCCAGCAGATCATATTTTAGCAGTGCTGAAAAATATTGATCAACAACGTCCAGCGGAAAGCACATCTGCTTATGATGAATCAGATACAGCGAAGCAACAGTTTGTAAATGATGCAGCTGATGTTGAAGAAATTGAGCATGTGGAAGATGATATTGTTACTGCAATTGAACACATTGCAGAAAATGATCATGTTGCTGAGAGTGTTCAAGTTGTTGATGTAGAATCGCTTTTTGATTCAAGTTCAGATTTAGATCCAGCGGATATCGTTGCACGTGAAACCTTCATTGAAGAAGCTCGTGAGTTAATTGATGATGGTCTAAAGAATTTATCTCAATGGTTTGAACAACGCAGTAATCGTAGTTTATTACTTCAATTACAACGTATTGCACACAGCTTAAAAGGCGGTGCAAAAATGGTGCATTTAGAGCAAGTTGCAGAAATTGCTTATGAGCTTGAGAATGCTTTCGAACAATTCGGTTTACATAATTTTAACTCGAATGTTTATGATGGTTTGTTGGAAAGAACATTCCGTTGGTTAGATGCAGCAATTTTCAAACGTGACTATGAAAATTTTGATGGATTGAAATCAAATTTACATGGTATTGAATATGTTGATGTTTCTGCACAACTGCCTGAGAAGTTGGCACGTACCAATTTACTGTTTGAACAAGCGAGTAATGAATTCGTTCAAGGGGATGGTACTGAGCCACCATCAATGTTGGGTGAATGGGATCAATCAGAGAAGGCAGAAGCTAGCAATGAGATGATCCGTATCTCTGCTGATTTGGTCGAGAAAATGATTGACCTTTCAGGTGAGAATGCGATTAACCGTTCACGTATTGAAATGGATCTCGGTCAGTTAGGGACAACACTGACTGATATGGAGTTGGCAATACAACGTTTGGCAGATCAGTTACGTCGAATGGAAGGTGAGCTAGAAAGTCAAATTATTGCCAAACATGGTGATTTTAACTCGCGCTATACTGACTTTGACCCATTGGAGATGGACCAATATTCTTCATTGAACCAATTATCAAAATCATTGGCAGAATCAGCATCGGATTTGGTCGACTTCAAAACGACTTTGTCGGATAAGATTCGTGATACTGAAGGTTTATTATTACAACAGTCACGTATTCAAGCTGAAATTCAAGAAAGTTTGATGCGTACCCGTCTGGTACCATTCTCACGACTATTGCCACGTTTGCAACGTTTAGTACGTCAAACTGCATCTACAGTAAATAAGCCAACAGAATTGTTAGTGAATAATACTGAAGGAGAGTTGGATCGTAATATCTTAGAAAAACTGGTGTCACCGCTTGAGCATATGCTTCGTAACGCGATTGACCACGGAATTGAAGATACGGAACAGCGTCAGAAACTTGGTAAGTCATTGACTGGTCGTATTGAGTTGAACATTAGTCGTCAAGGTACTGATGTATTAGTATCATTCAATGATGATGGTAAAGGTATTGATCCAGATGTTATTCGTGCTAAAGCGCGTGAAAAAGGTCTGTTGAAAGCGGATCAGCAACTCGAACCGAATGAAATTTTACAATTCATTTTCCATCCTGGTTTCAGTACAGCACAACAAGTGACGCAAATTTCTGGTCGTGGTGTCGGTCTAGACGTTGTGCAAAGTGAGATTAAGTCACTGGGTGGTCAGGTTGTTGTAAGCTCAGAACTTGGCAAAGGTTCAACCTTTACAATCCGCGTGCCTACAACTGTTGCGGTTAGTGATGCTTTGATGGTAAAAGTTGGCGATCAACAATTTGCTGTTCCATTATCACAAATTGATCGTATTGTTCGAATTTCTCCAACAGCGTTGGAAGAGTATTTTGAAACACAAAATGATTACTTTGACATTGATTTCCAAAGCTACAAATTACGCTACTTAGGTGAATTTACCGCCAATCAAAAAACGCCACGTTTGCATGGTATTGCCCATTCACTTCCTGTTTTATTAATTAAAGGAAATATGGGACAGTCAATTGCGATCTTAGTCGATCAATTGATTGGTTCTCGTTCACAAATTGTGGTTAAACCGATTGGTAAGCAATTTGCGGCGATCAATGCGATTGCAGGAGCAACGATATTAGGTGATGGTCAAGTCTGTTTAATTCTTGATGGACAAAATATTGCACGACAAGTGCAAAGTTCAACTCGTGGTGGTGCGGAACAGTTACAACAAGATAAGCAACGTCATCGTGATCAACGCCGCTTGATTATGATTGTCGATGACTCGGTAACTGTACGTAAAGTTACGACACGTTTACTTGAACGACAAGGTTTTGATGTCATCACGGCCAAAGATGGTGTAGATGCGATTGAACAACTTGAAAATGTCAAACCAGACTTGATGTTACTGGATATTGAAATGCCACGTATGGACGGCTTCGAAGTGACGAATCTTGTACGTCACCACGAAGTACATCGTGACTTACCAATTATTATGATTACTTCGCGTACAGGTGAAAAACACCGTGAGCGTGCATTCAGTTTGGGCGTAACAAACTATATGGGTAAACCATTCCAAGAAGCAGATTTATTGCAAAATATTGATGCTTTGTTGACGGTTAAATAGGAGCACTCATGGTTAAAAATGTCGAAAAATCAGCATTAGATAAAATTAGTACCCAAGAGTTACAGCATTTAATTACGGTATCTACTGGTTTTATTGATGCGTATATCATTGATTGTTTTGATAAAGCACCGATGTTGTTGCCACAAAATATCGTCCTATCTGCGCAGGATAGTCCAACCCATGTGAAAGTCGTGGAATGGCATGACAAGAAACTCCCTGCTTTTAGTGTCAGTGACCCAAAGAAAACTCTAGGTGTGGCATTGATCATTGAAGGTGAGGAGGCTGATGAGCGTTTTGCTTTGATGTGCAATGAAATGCCAGATTCTATTCGCTTACGTATTTCGGAAGTGGTGGATGCCGAGGGAAGTCATGAAGACAAAACTATTTTGCAGCATGTGAAAATTGGTGAAACAATTTATCATGTACCTGACTTAGATCAAATCCAGCTCCAAATTGGTTTGAAAAAGAAATAAAGTCCTGAGTTTGTATTGATATAAAAGAAAAAGGACGCTGATGCGTCCTTTTTCTTTTTAAAGATTCTATTGATCAGATCAATATTGAGGGTTTGTTTAGATCAAATTATTGAGCTAATAACTCAACCAAGATTTGTTCGTAAATCTCAGCCAATGGCTCTAATTCGTCGATATTCACATGTTCGTTGATTTGGTGAATCGTTGCATTTAAAACACCTAATTCAAGCACCTGAGCACCTGTAGGCGCAATAAAGCGACCATCGGATGTTCCACCACTGGTTGAGAGCTCAGTTTCTGTACCTGTAACATTTTTAATCGCGGTTTTAGCTGCATTGACCAATTCACCTACAGGCGTTAAGAACGGTAAACCAGACAATGTCCAAGAAATATCATAGTCCACAGCATGACGATCAAGAATTTCAAGCACACGTGCTTTTAATTGATCAGCTGTCACTTCTGTAGAGTAACGGAAGTTAAATGTAACAGTCATGGTTCCAGGAACAACATTGGTTGCCCCAGTGCCTGCCTGAATATTAGAAACTTGGAATGTTGTCGCAGGAAAATATTCATTACCATTGTCCCAAACTGTATCACACAGTTCAGCTAGGGCTTTAGATGCAGTATGGATTGGGTTAATTGCCAAATGTGGATAAGCCACATGACCTTGTTTGCCTTTTACCGTCAGCACAGCATTCAAAGAACCACGACGACCATTTTTAACAATATCACCTAAAGTATTGGTACTCGATGGTTCACCGACTAGACACCATGTCATTTTTTCATTGCGCGCTTCTAAAGTTTCAACGACTTTGACAGTCCCGTTTATCGATGGGCCTTCCTCATCGGAAGTAATTAGAAAAGCAATTGAACCTTTGTGATTCGGATGTTTTTTGACGAAACGCTCAGAAGCAACCACCATGGCAGCCAAAGCCGTTTTCATATCGGCACTGCCACGTCCATACAATTTGCCATCACGGATTTCAGGTAAAAATGGATCGGATTCCCATGCATCCAAGTGACCTGTTGGAACCACATCGGTATGACCTGCAAAACAAAAAACAGGAGATTCAGTTCCACGTCTTGCCCAAAGATTATCTACATCTTCAAAACGCATATTTTCAATATTAAAGCCAATTGCTGATAAGCGATCTGCCATGATGGTTTGGCAAGTATGGTCGACTGGTGTTACTGAAGGTTGGCGCAGAAGCTGTAAACTCAGTTCTAGGGTATCCGAATGGTTCATGAACATTGATCAATTAAGTGAATGAAGTAATATGATAGTGGAAGATAAAACCGAAAGAAAATTAAAAAGACAAAGCATATAAAAAACTATTTTTTATGAGAAATAAAAAAGCCTTATCGATCAAGATAAGACTCTGTGAATTAAAACTGAAAATTAAAGTTTATTTTCAACTTTTTCAGCAGAGTTTGTGACTGCATCACCAGCTTTAGATACATCTTTACCCACGCCTTTAAAAGTATTACAGCCTGTCAAGATGAAAGTCACAGCAATAGAAGCGAGTAATATTTTTTTCATGCTTATCTCCATGTGTCTTTTTAAATTAAAGCAACTTTAAGTTTAACCAAGCACTGAGTAACGCATGTCATTTTTATTTGAGAAATGGTAAAAACATGTGACTTAAAGCGTGAAAATTTACATATTATTCCTATAGGCTTTTGTGAGTGAATAACTTAAAATCAATAAAAATTAAAGGTCTATTGATGTTTTATATCTATTGTTCTAGTGGTAAAGCAATTAAAGGTGGTTGACGATACATATAAAATATTTGGCTTGATTTATCATGATAAAGTCCATTGCACCACCACCATGCATTGTCAGAAGTTGCATTTTGATCAGGGCAAATCCATTCATGACGTTGTAAACGATAGAAATTGGTATGTACTTCATTACGAATTTGATGCCCCCATTGTCCTATGCGCCGTTGTGGATTGATCCAATCGGGCAATTGATCAGATTGTTTATACATAGGTGTATAAAGTTGCCCTTTCATAACAGCAAATTTTTGATCAATATTGAAATCTAAAGCATGGGTAAATTGAAATTGTTTCTCTGAAAAATGATTAAGTTTACGGTGTAAGGTATCGCTGCGATTCAAACCATACCAATACTTCAAACTTAAATCAGCTTCGCCAAGGTAATATTTTAAAGCGACTTCCCAGTGTTCGATGTGTTGAGTCGTACGATTACGTACTAAAAAATCAATTTCACCTAAGGTATTTTTAGCTTCAATGATTTGAATACTATGTTGAATGAGTTCAAATTGTTGATTCTCTTGATCTTGTAACCAAAACCAAAACAAATATTCAAAGCGTAGTCCAAGACGAGTGCTTTTGAGCTTTTGAACAAATTCAATCAGTTCTGTTGGATTTTGATCTAAGGCATTCAGACGGTGTTTGTATAGATTAAACTGCTGTTGCCAAAAAGCATTATTATGTAATTCAAAATGATTTTTTATTTCTAGCGCATTGGGAACATGTTGAAGAATGTTGGGACTTGCTATGCAGAATGCCAATTGCCGAACAATCGGGTGTTTGTAGTACTGCCAAGGCTCAAAATAATCAGTCATTGCCATAAATCCTAATCAAATTAGATACTCAGTCCTGATAAAAAATGAATTGAGCATAGGCATATAAACAAAAATCTCCAGTTTGATGCAAGCCTAATTTGATTTGAGAAACTGGGGGAATCGGAAAATATGAATGCGATCATTTTAAAATATAATGAGTGAATCTGTGTTAAATCATGCAGGCTTTGATGTAGAGCGTTATACTTCACACATAGGCAAATTGGGTTGTGTTATGAAAATTTTGTTTTGGCGAACACTGGTCGTAGTATTTATTATCCTTGGATTTATTGGGGCGATATTACCAGGTATGCCGACAACTGTTTTCTTGATCTTAGCAGCATGGGCAGCGTCAAAAGGGTGGCCTCAGGTTGATGCTTGGCTATTGAATCATCCTAAATATGGTGCAACGCTCAGTGCTTGGCGTGAAAATGGAACGGTACCTCGCAAAGCTAAATGGATTGCCAGCATTATGATGCTCATTAGTGGGATTATCATGTTGTTTACCAATGCACCACTCGCTATCAAAATTTTTACTGATCTAACCATGTTAATTGTTGCTATCTGGTTATGGTTAAGACCTGAGCCAAAGCTTACCGTTATTCAGGATGTCATGGAAAAAGTGGAATAAAGAAAATAGATGTCATCTCGCTCAAAAGCATGAATTTTTTATAAAATGGTCGTTAAGCGAATTACATCAGTAGAAACTTGTATAAAATAGCTACGGTTTTTATGAAATATGAATTAGCTAGTACAGCATAAATAGATAAATAATAAACAAAAAAGCTGAAATTAGAGCAAAATGATCTATTTTTTAATCACTCAAACTTAAAATACTTAAAACAGTAAGAAAAGCGTTTGACACACCGTCAGGATTCTCTATAATGCACCTCACAAACGATGAAGTCGTTAGGGCGCTTAGCTCAGTTGGTAGAGCGTCTGCCTTACAAGCAGAATGTCGGCGGTTCGATCCCGTCAGCGCCCACCAAGCTTTAACGTTGAATTTATAGTGCAGCGGTAGTTCAGTTGGTTAGAATATCGGCCTGTCACGCCGAGGGTCGCGGGTTCGAGTCCCGTCCGCTGCGCCACTTAAATTCAAGACTCGTTTGTATTGCAATGTAAATTGTAGAAGTGCAGCGGTAGTTCAGTTGGTTAGAATATCGGCCTGTCACGCCGAGGGTCGCGGGTTCGAGTCCCGTCCGCTGCGCCACTTTACAAGAAGGTTGCAAATTAGGTTTAATACCTGACTAGAGTTTTAATTTTGGTTGTAAGTTTTATACTACGCACAGTGTTTATCTTGCGTCATAAAATTTGCTTCGCTAATTTTACTCCTCAGGGCGCTTAGCTCAGTTGGTAGAGCGTCTGCCTTACAAGCAGAATGTCGGCGGTTCGATCCCGTCAGCGCCCACCATAATTTATACATTTATGTATAAATGCCGTTACGCAGCGGTAGTTCAGTTGGTTAGAATATCGGCCTGTCACGCCGAGGGTCGCGGGTTCGAGTCCCGTCCGCTGCGCCATTTATCTTAAATCCTGAGATTGGGGTAAGTGGGTTAGTAAGCTTGAAAAGCTTTTGTTTTATTTGATTTGTCAAATACTACGCGCTTTGCTTGTCTTGCGTCATAAAAATAGCGAAGCTATTTTTACTCCTCAGGGCGCTTAGCTCAGTTGGTAGAGCGTCTGCCTTACAAGCAGAATGTCGGCGGTTCGATCCCGTCAGCGCCCACCATATACTTTGTATGGCACAAGGTGTAACAGTGCAGCGGTAGTTCAGTTGGTTAGAATATCGGCCTGTCACGCCGAGGGTCGCGGGTTCGAGCCCCGTCCGCTGCGCCATTTATCTTAAATCCTGAAGTTAAGATAATTGTCTATGTAAGATGTGAAGTTTCAGCGTAATAACTAGGTTTCTAGTTGCATAAACTACGCGCTTCGCTTGTTTTACATTCTCTAGGATTGAACCTAAAGAAAAATCATAGATTTTTCTCTTGCGTTCGGATAAAACTTCGTTTTATTTATCCTCACTCAGGGCGCTTAGCTCAGTTGGTAGAGCGTCTGCCTTACAAGCAGAATGTCGGCGGTTCGATCCCGTCAGCGCCCACCATATTTTCCCTCTCTTTATTTATTTAAACTTTTGTGTAAAATAGCGCATTAACTATTTATAAAAATAAATGCTCTATGAGAAATCCATATCAGCGTAAAGCTGCACCTTCGATCCAAAAAAATCCTATTCAAGCTATAGATCAATACAAAGTCTTTATCGAAACGATCGTTTCGCAAACTAAGGTTTTTGCACTTTATGATGAAGGTTGGGCATTGTGTGCGACACCAACAGGTCAACAGTCTTTAGCAGTTTGGCAGAGTAGAAGCTTGGCACAGTTGATGGTCAAAGATAATTGGAGTCGCTATTCTGTACAAGAAGTTGAGCTTATCCCTTTTCTTGAGAAAATGATTCCTTTTATTCAGCTCAACAATACTTTACTTTCGATTAATTTAACCCCTGAAGGACAAAATGTTTTGGTTTCAGGACATAAATTTTTAATAGATATTAAAAATTATTTATATCAACTTCATACAACTCAACCTGAATTATTTAGACAAAACCTCAATCTTCCCTTACCTCGAAAGATACGTATCCATCACAAGGTGTAATTTGTAAGATTCGTATTCATCAGTAATTTTTTGATTGGGTGAAAATTTAATATTCACCCAAAACCCAACCACTTAAATATGCAAAATACTCTCTTAACCATGCGTTATAACGTGTAGTGATCGGAGTTTCGGCACCGACCGTCACAAAATTATCATAGCCTTGTTTCTTGGCAATTGCCCCTGCGCGCAATGTGTGAAAGTCACTGGTGACAATAGCAATTTTTGCATCCAAGCCAAGTTGTTGTGCTTTAAGAATGGCTTGGCTATTTTTGAGATTCAGTTCAGTGCTGGTACTTTTATTTTCTTGTAGAATTCTTGAGGCTTGAATCTGATCACGGTCTTGTAAATATTGAGCCATAATTTCAGCTTCGGTTTTGCTTTCTCCAAAGCCTAAACCACCACTGACAATAATGAGAGATTGTGGCTGTTGTTTGGCGATTTCTCCTGCTTTATCGAGGCGTCTAGCAAGTGTAGGTGAGGCTTTGCCTTGTGTAATACCACTTCCTAATACAATGATGGTTTGTACATGATCTGTGAGATTATTTTGTTGCGCTTTGATATGAATATAGCCAAAGAATGCAAGCAAGCTTATTAACCAAATACTAAAAAGACGCCATCCCCATTGCCAAAATTTCTTTAATTTCAGATGCTGTGCTAAAAATTGTTGTATGCGCTGGTGATTCAACGCGCTAATGATAAAAACCAAACCAATCAGTAAGGGGAGGATAGTACCAAGATGCCACTTTTTTAAAAGTATTAGAATGAAGCCATCTAGAAATAAAATGAGCCCAATGATGAAAATAATACAGCGGAAAAATTTATTATTCTGCATGATCTAACTAGAAAAATTTAAAGTGCCTATTCTAAGGTGTAAAGTGCTTTGCTCGTGTGAAGAATTGATGTTTTTACTGTGAATTGTGAATAATCATAAAAAAATCATAAAAAACCGAGCAAATTAGCTCGGTTATTGTGGTATTAAATTTAAATTATACGATCAGTAAACATCACGACGATAACGTCCATCAGCACGGAGTTGCTCTACTGTTTCTTTACCCAATATTTCAATCAAAGCTTGATCAACATCACTCGCCATACCATTTATACTGCCACAGACATAGATCACAGCATCATTGTTGACCCATTGTTTAAGCTGTTCCGCATTGTCACGCAGTTTATGGTGAACATAAACTTTTTCAGCTTGATCACGTGAAAAGGCAAGGTCAAGACGACTGAGCATTGCAGTGTTTTGCCAAGCTTGAATTGTGTCTTTAAAGAAATAATCATGTGCTTGTTGGCGTTCACCAAAAATGAGCCAATTTTCAGTATAGTCCAAACGAACACGGCTATGAATCAGGCTCATTAATCCTGCAATTCCAGTTCCATTTCCAATACAAATAATTGGACGATTATCTGTAATTAAATGGAACGATTCATTTTTACGGATACGTAAAGCCAATTTGCTACGAAGCTGTAGGTGTTCAGTTAACCAACCTGAGCCTAAACCAAGTTCACCTTGGGCATCACGTTGCTGACGAACCACTAAGCGTAATATTTGTTGAGTTGGAATACTGGCAATTGAGTATTCACGAGGAGGCAAGTTAGGAAGCTGTTCCAATAGATGATCCATATTGGCAAATGGTTCTATTTCAACAGTTAAATCACGATTCCATAATGCATCTTGGATAGTTTGTTGCAAACTGTCCACTAGAGTATCAGCATGTATTTGATGTTGATTTAAAAATGCTTCAATCCGTTGTTGGCTATTGCCCGTTTGAATTTCTGCAATATCACCTGCTTGCCAATCAATAAGGTGATCGGATTGTAATTCGATATTGAATGCAGGTGCACCTAAGCTATTCGGATTCAATAATTCACGTTTAATTAATCGCCATTCATCAAAAGTTTTTTCAATAGACATTGTTTGTAGTTCAAGCTTGGTGACTTTGGCTAATGCCTCGTTCCAATTTTGAATATCAGCTTGATGGGCATTATTCACTTCAATCGTAGCAAATAATTGTTGAGCGCCTGATTGCTTTAACCAAGCATCTATACGATGTCCAAAACTACAGTACGTTTCAGGATAATCCTGTGAACCGAGTGCAAGTACAGCATAATTTAAATGTGAAAGCGCTAAGTTTTGTTGCATCAGCTTTTTCTCAAAGTTTGATGCTAAGTCTGGTGCTTCCCCTGTACCATAAGTACTGACCACAAATAAAACCTGTTTGGCGTGTTGTAAATCTTCTACAGTGATTTGTTGAACAGCTTTAACGGTTGTTGGTTGGTGAGCATGCTGTAAGCTGCTTGCTGTACGCCATGCCAATTGTTCTGATACACCTGTTTGTGTCGCATAAGCAATCAGCCAAGGTGTTGCATTTGGATCAATGGTGACTGCTGAACCAGATTGCTTTGCTGCGAGGGTGAGCTTCTTCTGCTTACGGCGTTTTAGGTAAAGCATCCATCCTGTCACAAAGAAAAGCGGCATTGCTAAAGAAGCAAACATTGCAAGGAACTGATAAATTGGCCCAAAGAAACTACCACGATGCACAGGTAACATACTACTCATGATTTTCTCATTGAGTGCTTTGCTTTCGTATAGGTCTAATTTTTCAATACTTGAAGTTTGATAATTGTATGTTGCTTTATTACGTGCGCGCTCATGTTGTGGAATTTTATCGACAAAAGTGAGTTCGACTTTACCATCCGCTTTTTTAGGAATCGAAACAGTGAGGGTAGAGTAGTCACGTTTGATCTGCGAATTAAATCCGTTCCAAGTTTGAGTCAGCGCAATTTGAATTTGTTCAGGTTTTAAACCTTCTTTATCATCTTGTTTATGGTCTGATTTTTTATCAGATTTTACAGAAGTGCCTTCATTCCCACGTGCGCCATGATTCTGTTCTGAACCTTGTTTGCCTTTCGCATCACCACCTTTGCCTTTTTGCCCAGCTTGCATTTCAGGTTTAGGTTGTTCAACACCTAATACTTTGAACATTCCACTGCGCCACCAGTCATAAGACCAGTACAAGCCTGTACATGCCAGTAGCAGGTAGAAAATCACCACCCAAGTTCCCACAACAGCATGCAAGTCCCAAAGAAAGTTACGACCTTTGAGTTTTGGTTTAATCGCAAACCATTGCTTAACAGAATGCTTTTTCGGCCAACGAAGATATAAACCACTGAGTACAAAGAAGATCAGCATCAATGTGGATGCACCTGTAATCTGCTTACCGACTTCACCTACGGTCAAATTACGATGCAGTTGTTGGATAAACTGGAAAAAATCTTTACCTTTAATTTCAGGCAGAATCTCAGCCGTATACGGGTTGACCATCATGGTATAACCCTTACGCGCACCCTCTTTCACGATGTTGATATTTGAGGCTTCTTCAGGTGCCTGTGCAATCGTAATACTGTTGATCTTCATTTCAGGATTTTTAGTCTGAAAATGCTGATAAATTTCAACAGGTGTCATTTTTTCTTTATTTTCAACAGCAACGGTATAGCTATTTGGGTTAAGCCATTTTTGAATCGGCTGCTCGTATGAATAGATTGCACCTGTAACCCCCATCAGGGAGAGGATTAAACCTGCTGTGATTCCTAGAAACCAGTGTATTTGGAAGAAAACTTTTTTAAACATGATGCTAAAAGGGAGCGACTTAAATTTGATGTGCGCAAATTATAACTGAATATAAAGGAGATAGAATGAATTTGTAGATAATATTTATTCTCATTATCATTTTTATTAAAGCAATCAAATGAAAGACATAAAAAACCTCCAACTAAGGAGGTTCTTCAAAATCAGAAAATAGACTTGATTAAAGTGTTTTCGCTTCACCGACAGTTTCTTTCAAGTGCTTACGCAGTGTCGCAAATGGGAAATTCTTACTATCCATACGCTTAGGTAGGATATAAGCACCTTGTTGATCTTTAACTTTAAAGTTTACAAGTAAAAAGTCAGGTGTGTTATACCATTCGTAAATATCTTTCCAACCAATCGTTCCTACACCTTCTTGCATACCCATACCAGATGGAGCAGCCATTTGCTGGCGCATGACGATACCGCTCGGTTGTACACCAAGTTTAATACCCTTAATTTCCTGAACTGGAAACTCATTCATTTTACGTTTTACATACCATTCCAAACCAAATTTACGAACCAAAAGATAGATCGCAACACAGGCTAAAAGTACCCAAAAAAGGATAGTTGAGTAGTTTTTTACGAAAATTAGACCAAGAATAGAAAGTGCAACAATCACCCCCATAATTGCCCAAGCTTTGGTACCAATTTTATTGGTACTACGCCAAATTGCGAGCTGAGCGCTACGTTGTTCAGTTTCTGAAACTTCGTACGGAACGGGTTGTAAGGTATAAGCGTAAATATTCTTGGCAGTCATAGTGTCAGTAGTATATGTAAATCTAGTCAGAGTTTAGCACTAAAACACAAGTTTTAGTGCGCGTATTGTACCAAATATCTAGGCATTTTTTATACTCTTTTATAAAGAAGCCAATTCAGTCGATTGATCATCACGAGCATGACTCAGGTTTTGCTTTAAGTTACTCAATTGTTTCAAAATACTGAACATAAGTGATAATTGTTGCAGAATAATCAGTGATTTAGAATCCCTATCTTCAGAGTGATTTAACCGAGTACGAATAGTTTGTAGCATATTGTGTGCTGTTAAATCAGGCATTTCATCTTTCAATAATGCCCCACGAATATCATCCAGTGCTTGATCAAGTAAATTTAATACTGCTTGATCTTCAATTTTTTCTCTATGCGCGCCTAAGGCTGCAATATAGCTGAGAAAGGTGTGATTTAAACAGAGAAATTCAAAAGCTAGAGTTTTTTGGCTTGGGTCAAAATCTGGTTCAGTGGCGAGTGTTGAAATTAACGAAGCGACATCCGCATCAGTATTGTTGGCTGCTCGTCGGATAATACGATAATCCAAACTGTTATTACGTCCTTGATGGTACTGACTCACGACATTTTCAAGATAAGCACATTGCGCTTCGAGAGAGCGTTGAATGGTACGTGGTAAACGACGGAAACGCCAATCTGGAAAAATAAATGTCACCCCTAACCAAGCCAAAGCACAGCCAATAACGGTGTCGATCATACGTGGTAGCGCAGCTTCAAAACCTAAACCATCTAAATTGAAATTGATGAGAGCCATAATCGTAATAAATGCAGTGGCTTGAGCATACTGCTTACTGCGTAAATCAAAGAACAATACGCCACTAATAATTAACAATAATAATTGCCCTTCAACAGAAGGAACAAAGAATAAAATCGCATAGCCAAGAATAATTCCGCCTAAAGTACCAATGATTCGTAAGCGCAAACGGCGTTTGGTGGCGTTAAAATTGGGCTGACTGACAAATAATGCAGTCAATAAAATCCAGTAACCATATTGAATATTGGTCAGTTGTACAAAAACATAGCCAAAGAATAATACGATCGAGACGCGGATTGCATGACGGAACAGCACCGATTCAGGGGTTAAATGCTGTTTAATTCGAATAACAATATCATCCCAACCTTTTAAATCATCATCTTTGAGTTGATTTTCGATATGCTTACTTTGTTCCAAAGTGATATGGCGTTCTGTTTCGAGGTTGCGCAGTTGAGCATCAATTGATTTTAAATTTTGATAGAGTGAAAATAGGGCATTGACCCAGATCAAATCATATTTTCCTTCGCTTTTAAGTTTGTCCAATGAGTATCGAAGATTTTTAAAAGCATGCTCAAAGCGCTGATTATGCTGATAGGTTGTTCGGTGTAAAATACTATCGCTCAAATCATTACAGGCTTTGGCTTGCATGGATAAAATACGTTGGAAACGAAATAAAATATCACTGTGCTCAAAGATTTTTGCCAGTTTTTGATAATCAATATGCGCTGAATCGGCACGTTCATGAATGTCTTGTGCAACAAAATAATATTGCAGACTACGCCGTGTATCTCGTTGTCCTCGGTCTCCTTTTAAACGAGTCAATAAAGTCACACGCATATCATTGAAAATAGAAATGAGTTTACCATTTTCCATAGACAGGTTAATCATGCTGTCTTGGTAACTGGTTGCAGTCATATCGACATCAAACAGGTTCGATTTTGAAAATAAGAAATTTCCGAGTGACGAAAAACATTGTGATAATTTGTCTTGAACCTGACGAACGGGGAAGAGCAAAAAGCTAATGGTTGAAATCAGTCCATACCAAATTGCACCGATCACCAAAAGACTCGGTTGAATGTACCATTGGTCAAAGAGGTGTACTCCAAGCATGGAGTATACGGAAACCACCAAACAGCCATAAGAAATTGTGGCATAACGACGACCAAGAGAACCCAGTAAAATCCAGCCAATACACGACACGATTAAACCAATAGCAAAAAGCACAGGATATGGAAATAACAAACTGACTGAAGCTGCTGTGACAAAAAAACCAATGTAGGTATAGACCAAGTTCATGATGCGTACTGAGAAACGGTCATCAATGTCACTTAAACCGGCTGCAACGACACCAAGCGTCAGTGGGATGGTCATTAACTGTTGCCCCATAAAATAGGGCACAAAAGCCGTTCCAGCAAAAGCAATAATCATCCTCAAGTTATACATAAAACTTGTGTTATAAGTTGCTTTCTTGAGTTTTAACAGCCAGTTATTCAAAGGAGTGTCCTTATGAAATATTCAGTGTGTTTTACGGTCAGTTGAATGATGGTGCTTGTGTGAATTTTCACTTATCTTTATGACAAATCATACTATGGAGCGTGTAAACTTGTCTGCATCAATCCTCATGAAATTATAAACGATCTATGTCTGAAAAAAACGCGGGACAGCAGTATTCTACGGGCTGGATTATGCTTTTGGCTTTATTTACATCTTTAGGACCCTTGTCTATTGATATGTATTTGCCCGCATTACCAGAAATGGCGCAAGACTTTAATGTCACAACTCAGCAGATTGCCAATACTTTACCTGCATATTTCTTTGGATTGGCTATAGGACAACTGATTTACGGACCGATTAGTGATCGGATTGGGCGGAAGAAACCTTTATATTTCGGCATGGCACTCTATGCGATCGCGAGTTTATTGTGTGTCCTTGCACCAGATCATTGGTCTTTGATTGCAGCACGGGTTTTACAAGCTTTGGGTGGTTGCGTCGGTGTGGTGATGGCACGCGCGGCGATTCGAGATCGTTTAGATGTGCAAAGTTCTGCTCAAGCCTTTGCCAGTATGATGATTGTGATGGGGATTGCCCCAATACTTGCACCGACTTTGGGCGCAGCAATTCTGCATTTTTTTAGTTGGCATGCTGTATTTATAGCCCTATGTATCATTGGTGTGATGTGCTTTTTATGTGTGCATTTTCTATTTAAAGAAACACTTGAACCAGAACGTCGTTTAGATTTGAGTTTCAATCAAGTTTTCATCCTGTATGCTTCTATATTTAAAGATAAAAGTTTTAGATTGCCGATGATGGCAGGTTGTTTTACGGGGGCAGCATTATTTTGTTATATCAGTTCAGCATCAGCCGTGTTGATGGATGGTTATCACCTTACACAGCAACAGTTCGCAATTGCCTTTGGTTTTAATGCTTTTGGGATTATTTTAGTTTCAACTTTGAATAAGCATTTAGCCCATAAACTCTCGGTGATTCGTCGGTTAACCATCGGCGGTGTAATTCAATTAACAGGTTCGGTCATTATTGTGATTGCTGGTTTGATGGCGCATGCACATTTAGCTTTGGTCATGTTAGGGTTATTTTTAACCGTTTCAGGAATTGGTTTTACGGGACCAAATGCGATGGCTTTTGCGATGTCTGAGCAGGGCGCTAGAGCAGGGACTGCCAGTGCGATTATGGGCAGTATGCAATTTGCATGTGGTTTATTGGGCGGCGTTGTTTTAAATTTCCTTGTATGGAATCATGTGCTAAATATGGGAATTTTAATGCTATTGTTCACGATGGCGGGTTTTGTCGCAATTTTAGCAGTAGGCAAAGACTTAAAAGCCAAAGCCATTTAGATAGAAATAGATATAATTAAATTAGAAAGTAGATTTTACAAAAAATAAGACCGACGATTCGAGTGATGAGTAAATCGTCGGTCAAAATACTTCGTTATCTTCGATTTAGGCTGCTATTCTAAATCTTGCAAGAAGCATGAAAAGCTTTTCGTCTCTGGGATTAAGGTCTCCAAATCATCTGCGGATGCCGTGCGTCTGATTCGGTTGCTGCGACCTATACTTATATAACGACAAGGGTTTCAGTTTGGTTGACAAGAAAATGAAAAAAAATTAAAAAAAATTTATAATCAGTTTATTCATTCCAATTAGGTGATGCTCATGGTGTCTTTAAACAAATATTTTTTATGGTTTTTTATCCTTTGTTTAGTGTTAACCATGATTGCAGGTGTACTCGCTGCATTATTGCCTAATCAAATTGCCGGAGTTTTAACTGCGATTCCATACTTGGCTGCAATGATTATTGTTTTACAGCGATTTTTAAAACAACAACGCCGTGCACCGACAGATGCTGAACGTAAAAAACTGACTATTGGTTATACCTTAATTTTTTGGAGTTATAACTTTTTGGGCGTTTTTGCAGGTGTGTTGATCTTTTCGCATAGTGATCCAGAAGTGTGGCAGACTTTTGTGGCTTATATGACGAATTTACGTTTTCTAGGTACAACATTGATTATGTTGTTAATGTTGGCGATTCCTTTATATTTAATAACGTATTGGTTTTATGGTAAACAGGCACAACGTATGGCATTGAAAATGTTTGGTGCGTAATTTTCTAGTACGTTTCTAAAATAAAAACTGATGTTGCGCAGCAACATCAAAATCGTAGATTGTATCTAGAAAAGAATGGGTACGCGAAAACGTCATCCGCAACTGTTTGAGGCAGGACTAAATATACAAGTTAATGTTTCTGCGATATGTCAATCAAAAGCTGTTTTTTGTCGAGTTTTGCGGTGAGAAGCGAAGCTTCGCAAGATGGTTTCCTTGCGCAGTTTCACTGCTCATTTTCCCGAAAGAAAAGTAAGGCGAGCCGCAGGCTAATCCCTAAATCCAAATTATTGATGTAAGACTCCGTCGAGTAAGCTTTAAGACAGTTTTTTTAAAGAATTAATTCTTTGGAAGCGCGTAACATCCAATAATAAGGAGATCGTATGCTTAAAGTTTTAGTCACAGGTGCGAGTGGTTTTATTGGTACTCATTTGGTTGATTATTTACTTCAGCATGGTTTCGAGGTCATCGCCTATTCTCGACAAAAACGACATTCGCAAGAAGCAAAATTAACGTGGATAGAAAATTTTACTGAACTTGAAAATACACACATTGATTATGTGGTGAATTTGGCAGGGGAAAGCATCACTCAAGGTCGTTGGACAGCGCAAAGAAAACAACAATTGATTGATAGTCGAGTTCAAACTACACAGCAATTGTACCAAGCTTTACGAGATTATCAGATTCAGCCACGATGTATTGTATCAGGTTCTGCGATTGGTTATTACGGAATAGACCCTACTGAACAATGGCACAATGATTGTGATGAGAATTCACCTGCACAAGGCATTTTTATGTCTGAACTGTGTCAGCGATGGGAAGCGGAGGCTTTAGCGGATACGACTCAAAATACTAAAATCATGCGTTTAGGTGTGGTATTTGGGCAAAAAGGTGCGCTTCAACAAATGCTCTTACCGATTAAAATGGGTTTAATTGGACGTATTGGTTCAGGTCAGCAACCGATGACTTGGGTGCATGTGGATGATGTGATTCAAGCAATTTTATTCTTATTTCAAAGTACATCAGATCAGAAAATTTATAATGTAGTTGCTCCTGATCATCTTTCTCAAATGCAATTTGTAAATATTGCGAGCAAAGTATTAAAACGTAAGCCCTTTTTACCATTACCGAGTTTTGTGATGCGTTTGTTGATGGGTGAGCAAGCGCAATTGGTGTTAAATGGTCAATATGTTCAGCCCAAAGCTTTGCTTGCTGAGGGCTTTGATTTTCAATATGTAGATTTGGAAAGTGCTTTAAGGCAGATTACACAACATTCGCCCAATTAAATTCTAGGCAATGTTCTAATGCTGATCAGTTAAGCAAAATTATTGGAAAAAATTCCTAAAATCTCCCCTAACCCCTCTTTGAAAAAGAGGGGAACTTCTTGCAACTAAAATGATTTTTAGTAATCTTGCGTAGCTGAGCTACTCATCCCTCCTTTGAAAAAGGTGAGGAACATGTTCCGCAAGGGGGAGGATTAAAAAACCTTAACTGGCTAGCATTAAGGCAATGTTCTGCTTTCAGCTAGGTTTTAAACGTTCCGTTGAATAAGCTGTTGCATCGACCAAGGTGTCTTGTTTAAGCATGAGTTGACGAAGTAGTTGTGCAGAAGCTGGTCCCATGCATAAACCATTACGATAATGCCCAAAATTCGCCCAAAGGTTTTCGATTTCAGGCATTTGCCCAATATAAGGAATGCCACTAGGTGAGCTTGGACGTAAACCTGCCCATTGTTTGATGATCGGGAAATTCGCCAATTCAGGCACCATTTCTGTACAGGCTTTATAAATATTTTGCTGTGTTTGTACACTTGGGCGTTGGTCAAAACCGAGATGATTCATACTCGAACCGCAAACTACATGACCATCCATACGCGGAATGAGGTACATGACATTGTTCATGCACATGGTGGGTAGCCAATTTTCAGGGGTTTTAAATAAGAGCATTTGACCTTGTACAGGCTCGACAGGGATCGACAGTTGTAGTTGTTCAGACCAACAGTTTGACCAAGCCCCCGTTGTAATCACAAATTGATCGGCTTGAAAATGTTGTCCACTTGAAGTTTGAATGGATTGGATTTGTTTATTTTGAAGCTTAAATTTTTCAATCCATGTATTTTCCAAAACTTGGACTTTGGGATGTTGTTTTAAATAGCTAATTAAAGATTTGAGTAAGCGTGGATTGCGCACATTTGCCAATTGTGGAAAATAAATTGCGTGTTGAAATTGTTCCGAAATATGTGGATTGACTTGTTCGAGTGCATCTCGTTCTAAGTATTCACAATGTTGCATGGGCTCTTGGTATTGGTCTTTATAATTGAGTCCAATTTCAAAATCAGCTTCATCAAAAATCAGCATACCTGTTTCATGGATTTCAAAATCTATCCCTGTTTCAGGTAAGAGTTTTTCATTCCATTGTTGATACAGTTGTTTACCGTATTGTGCCAAGTGATTGACTTCACGTGGGTAACGCCACGGATACATTGGGGACAAAATGCCACCGCCTGCCCATGAGGCAGCATGTCCTGCTTGTTGTTGGTCAAATATAGTGACTGAACAATCTTGTTCGACGAGTTCAAGGGCAGCAAGTAAGCCGCTGACGCCAGCTCCGATGATTGCGATGTGCATGGTGTACCAATTTTAATTTTTTAATAAGTGACATTTATATAAATGTCTAAAAATATATTTAAGCAAGAGACGCTACCTTTCCTTACTTTGATCAGTAATGAAAGTTCCCTCTCCTTTTAGGATGAGGAACATTGTTCCGCAAGGGGAGAGGTAATTCCCCTCATCCTCTTGCGGAGTTTACTCCTCATCCCTGAGGGAGAAGGAACTTTCAATATAAATCTAATTGTACTTAGATATTTATATAGTATAGATCTTAAGGATTATCGTGATTACTTCATCTCTTTCAATTTACGTGCTGCTTCTTCTGCAAAGTAAGTCCAGATCCCATCTGCACCTGCACGGCGGAAACACATGAGTGATTCCATGATCACGCTGTCAGATAACCAACCATTTTGAATCGCCGCTGACAACATTGCATATTCACCACTGACTTGATACACAAATGTTGGTACACCAAAAGTGTCTTTGACTTCACGGACTACATCCAAATAAGGCATACCAGGTTTTATAATCACCATATCTGCACCTTCTTGAATGTCGAGTGCGATTTCATGTAGTGCTTCAGCGCGGTTGCCGACATCCATTTGGTAATTGTATTTATTACCACCTTTAAGGTTGGAAGAAGAACCAACTGCATCACGGAAAGGTCCATAGAAGCTAGATGCATATTTAGCTGAATAAGCCATGATATTGGTATAGATATGACCATTGCTTTCTAGAGCTTGGCGAATCGCACCAATACGACCATCCATCATATCACTTGGTGCAACCACATCTGCACCCGCTTCAGCATGGCTGAGTGCTTGTTTAATGAGGCATTGTACAGTTTCATCATTCAGCACATAGCCTGTTTCATCAATGATGCCATCTTGACCATGTGTGGTATATGGGTCGAGTGCGCCGTCAGTGATGAGTACCATTTCTGGCAATTCTTTTTTCAACAGACGTAGTGTATTTTGCACTAAACCATCTTCATGCCAAGCGGCTTCAGCCGTTAAACTTTTGTCTTCTTGTGGTGTAACAGGGAATAACGCTAATTTAGATACACCCAGTTCAAGTAATGTTTCTGCTTTTTTCAACAATAAATCAGCAGACAAACGTTGCACGTTTGGCATACTTGGTACATCTTGAGTTTGGTTTTGCCCAGGAAGTACAAATACTGGATAAATGAGATGATCTGCTGTGAGTTGAGTTTCACGAACCATTGCTCTTAACTTGTCGTTTTTACGAATACGACGCATACGAGTGGCTGGGAAAGCAGGACGATTGAACGTATAAGTCATAACAATCTCGATTTTCAGTATTAAACTAGGCACATATTGTAGCCCTTTCATATATTTTTTGGGGAAAAGCTACATTTTTTTCTCAATATTGGTTTCGAAATTCTTATGAGTGATTCTCCTAAAACTGATTCTGCACCAAGCGAATCACAAAAAAAGTGGACTGGTAATTTACATTTAGGCGCAAAGGCTGATCTAAATGTGGTGCTTAATCAGCTCACCAAAGCCTTTAATGGTTCGCCGTATTTTTCACACAACAGTATGCAAATGCGTGTGGTGGATAATGAAATTGAAGGCTATATTGAAATGAAACCTTTCCTGATTGGAAATGTTGCTTTTCAAATCTTACATGGTGGTGTTGCTGCCACTTTACTCGACAGTATTGGTGGAATTGTGGCAATGGGTGAGTTGTATAAACGTGCCGAACCAGATCAATTACCTGATACGTTGAAAAAAGTTTCGCGTTTGGCAACCGTGGATATGCGTGTTGATTATCTTGCACCTGGTCGTGGTGAGTATTTTATTGCCAAAGCTGAAACGCTGAGAATGGGGCGTAAAGGTTGTACGATGCGTATGACCATGGTGAATAATGAAGGTAAGGCAATTGCAACTGCGATCGCGTCTTATGCCTATTGATCAAGTTGACAAAGTGTACCCTTAAGTACACTTTGTATAATTTATGTCAATAGAAGTCACTAAATTGAGCATTTTGGTGACTTATTTTTTGAGTAAAATAATATTAAAATCAATAACATTATTCTAAAATATAGAGATAAACTCTAGAGTTATATTTTTATTCTCATCATGTGATTTTTACCTGTAAAATTATCCATCACAATTTTTATAAATTGACTGAATCATCACATCAAATGTATGCCTGATTCTCACTAAGCAAATATTCAGCTTAGTGGCACAGACTGTACCGATGTTTTGACCCATTTAAAGTAAGCCAGGAAGATGCGATGACTGACGCGCCCACTACGAATGCCTCTCCAAATGATGAGCTTGAAGCTCAAGCGGATTTGCAGGCTAAACAAAAACGTAAAAAAATGCTGAAGATTTTTGCCTTTATCGTTATTACTATCGCAATACTCTATGCCATTTGGGCTTTAGTTTTTGGTAATATCGTAGAAACTGACAATGCTTATGTGGGTGCTGAAACAGCTGCGGTTACATCCATGGTCAGTGGTCAGGTTGAAAAAGTATTGGTCAGTGATACGCAACAAGTGAAAAAGGGCGATGTGCTTGCAATTATTGATAATCGTGATGCGAAAATTGCCCTTGCACAAGCTGAAGCGCAATTGGCAAAAGCCAAACGTCAATATACTCAAAGTTCAGCCAATAGCAGTTCTTTGTCTTCTCAAATTTTGATTAGTAGCGACGACATTAACAGTGCCAAAGCACAAGTGGCGCAAGCTGAAGTAGCTTATACCCAAGCGCAACAAGAATTTGCACGTCGTCAGCAGTTGAATGCGACAGGTGCAATTTCAAAAGAAGAATTTAGCAAAGCACAAAGTGCTTTAGACAATGCTAAAGCCAGCGTGAATGTTGCAAAAGCAGTGTTGGCACAAACGGAGTCTAAGCGCAAAGCGGCACAAAGTAATTTAGATGCCAATGAAGCCTTAATTCGAGGTACTTCACAAAGTTCGACACCCGATGTTTTGGCGGCTCAAGCCGTTGTCGATCAAGCGCTTTTAGATTTACAACGTACTGAAATTAAAGCACCTCTAGATGGTGTGATTGCAGGTCGTAGTATTCAAATCGGACAACGTGTTGCTGCGGGTTCAAGTCTGATGAAAATTGTTCCGATTTCAGAACTTTATGTCGATGCGAATTTTAAAGAAAGTCAGTTGAAAGATGTCAAAGTTGGACAAAAAGCGACATTAACTTCTGATCTTTATGGCAAAAAAGTTGAGTATCACGGAACTGTGATTGGTTTCTCTGGTGGTACAGGTTCAGCTTTTGCTTTAATTCCTGCACAGAATGCAACAGGGAACTGGATCAAAGTGGTTCAACGTCTTCCTGTACGTATCAAACTTGATCCTAAAGAGCTTGCTGAACATCCATTACGTGTTGGTTTGTCAATGAATGCAGAGGTTGATACCTCAACAGCGAAGTAATCGCTTATGAATACAGCAACTTTTTCAGGTGAGCTTAAAGGCGGGCGTTTACTTTTAGCAGCATTTTTTTTAGCGCTCGCCAATTTTATGGTCGTACTCGATATGACCATTGCCAATGTCTCTGTACCACATATTACAGGGAGTTTGGCGGTTTCAAGTTCTCAAGGGACTTGGGTCATTACCTCCTATGCAGTAGCAGAAGCAATCTGTGTACCTCTGACAGGATGGTTAGCAGGGCGTTTTGGTGCGGTTCGGGTATTTACCATTAGCTTGATTGGTTTTACGACATTTTCCATTCTATGTGGTTTATCCAATAGCCTCGCCATGCTCGTGATTTGTCGTATTGGGCAGGGGCTATTTGGTGGTCCAATCATGCCACTCAGCCAAACTTTATTGATGCGTATTTTCCCACCTGAAAAGCATTCGCAAGCGATGGGCATGTGGGCGATGACCACTGTAGTTGGTCCAATTTTAGGACCAATTCTTGGGGGGACAATCAGTGATAATTTCTCATGGCATTGGATTTTCTTCATTAACATACCAGTAGGTGTATTGTGTGCTGTGGGTGTGATGCGTTTGATGAAAACTGCTGAAACGCCGATTGCTAAACTTCCAATTGATACCATTGGTTTAACTTTGCTGATCGTGTGGATTGGTGCACTTCAGTTAATGCTCGATTTGGGGCATGAGCGTGATTGGTTTAGTAGTACGTTTATTTGTATTCTCGCCGTGATTTTGGTGGTTGGATTTATTGCTTTCTTCATTTGGGAATATTATGAAAAGCATCCAATCGTGAATATCCAGATTTTCCGATACCGTGGCTTTACTATTGCGACGATTTCTCTGGCTTTTGCCTTTGCAGCATTCTTTGGCAGTATTGTCCTAATTCCTCAATGGTTGCAGTTGAATTTGGGTTATACCGCTTCTTGGGCAGGTTATCTGACGGCGACGATGGGTTTTGGTAGTTTGATGATGTCGCCGATTGTGGCAAAACTCGCAACAAAATATGATCCGAGGGCATTGTCCAGTTTTGGTCTGATAATCTTGGGCGGTGTGACCTTGATGCGTTCATTCTGGACCAGTGATGCTGATTTTATGGCATTGGCTTTACCACAGATTATTCAAGGTTTTGCTGTACCGTTCTTCTTTATCCCATTGTCAAATATCGCTTTGGGAGTGGTTCGACCTGATGAAGTGGCTTCGGCAGCAGGTTTGATGAACTTTATGCGAACTATGGCAGGGGCGATTGGTGCTTCGATTGCAGTCACAATCTGGGATGATCATACCAAGCTTGCGCGAAGTGAAATTGCTTCGACTATGCATGTTGAAGATACTCAAACTCAATTAATCAACAATGGTTTTAGCTCCGATACTGCATTGGGGGTGATTTCCAATTTGGTCGATAAAGAGGCTTTAACGCTTTCAGTCAATCATGTGTTTTTAATCTTTGCGATGATTTTTATCTTTGCTGGATTGATTATTTGGTTGTGTCCTAAACCGACCAATAGTGTGGGGCCAGGTGCTGCGCATTAAGTTGAATGTTTTATTGAAAGCCTACTGAAAAGTGGGCTTTTTTGTTTGGAGTACTTCTTTTGTTGAGTATGTTTTATGATCTATTTTGATGGTTAAAATTGTTATTAAGAATAATTAAATAATTGATTTTTATTCTTAAATTTTGATATATCTCGTATAAATGAATATAATTTATAAATTAATATTCTATCAAGAGTAAATAACCTCGTGGCTGAACTGATTCCTCCCAGTATACAACAACTAAAGTCTGCATCGAGTGGGGAACGTAAGGTTTATCAATTGCTTGAAACTATTTTTCAGCATGATAATGCTATCATTTGGCATGAGCCTAAAGCTTTAAACCGCTATACCGATTTTATTGTATGGTTGCCTGAGCATGGTTTGCTGGTGATCGAAGTCAAAGACTGGTCAAAAGAACGCTTTGAAACCTTAAATCCCGAAATGTTTACAGGGCGTTTTTATAATAAAAATAATACAAAGGCAGTTCCTGTACAAAACCCTGAGCAGCAGGTGCGTAAGTGCATGCTGAATATTCTGAATCAATTTAAAAAGACCGCGGTATTTTTACAGCAAAATGGACCTTATCAGGGCAATGTCAAATTTCCGATCAGCAGTTGTGTCATTTATACCGAACTGAAAGAACAGGATGCCCATGAAATAGGCTTAAGCCTGCCTTCAATTACAACGGCACATAAAACCATTTATAAAGATGACTTACGCCTGGTTGCTGAAAATAAAACGTTTAAAAATAAATTGATTGCAGCATTTAAAGACGTCGCATTTCCTTTTGAAGCACTGAGCTATGTAGAAGAAAAATTTCTACGTTATATGATTTTTCCTGAAATTCGGGTCAATGAATTTAAACAGGATGAACTGTTTGCTGTCGAGCCACAGGAGGTCAAAGCACTTGATTTATCTCAGGAGTCGATTGCAAAAAATATTGGTGATGGACACCGTATTTTAAAAGGTGTGGCTGGCAGTGGAAAAACACTGGTGCTGGCTTGCCGTGCTAAATATTTAAAAACGATTTATCCCGAATATAAAATTTTAGTGGTCTGTTATAACAACTCACTGTGTAATCATTTACGGCACATGTTTGGTGATGATTTTAATGAAAAACTTGAAGTCAGAAACTTTCATGGTCTAGTCAAGCAGATCACATCTGCAAATCTGTCCATGCTTAAAAATGAAAAGCAGACAGACTATAACAGCCGTGTCGGGCAGATATTGCTGGATCATCTGGAACAAAACGGTTTGGCTGAAACTGAAAAGTACGATGCCATTCTGATTGATGAAGGGCAGGATTTTGCTCAGGAATGGATTATTGGTTTATCTCAGTTGGTAAAGGCCGAAACCAATAATATTCTGTTCTGCTACGATCCTGCACAGAATATTTTTAACCGTAAAAAACCAAGCTGGCGTTCTGTTGGTTTACAGGTGCAGGGGAAAAAGCCCGTTGAACTGTATAAATGTTACCGCAATACCAAAGAGATTCTGGATATTGCAAAAGCATTTTTAAACCCTAAAGCTATGGATAGTTTGCAGAACAGTGATGAATATGACCGTGTTTTAGACCCTGATACAGGCGAGTGTAAAACAGGAGAATATCCAAGTATTTATCATGAAAATGATGTGCGCCACTTGGCTGATCTGATTGCCCGAAAAATTCGTCAGTTACTTAAATCAGATACAGCACCAAAAGATATTGCGGTGTTGCAGGCAAAGTCTGCTGAATACGATATTTTTGTGATGGAACTGAAGTCCAGACTCAGTGCATATACGCCTGATACTGAGGTTGAATTGGTTTTTAGTAGTGCTGAAAAGAAAGCGCTGGATCTGAATAAAAATTCAATCAAGATCATGAATGTTGAATCTTCTAAAGGACTGGAGTTTCCGCATGTGTTTTTTGTGGGACTGGATTATATGCCACGTATCGGTGAAAACCGTGACATGGATTCTGAGAGGAAACTGGCTTATGTGGGCATGACCCGTGCGCAGAATAAACTGTTTATTTTGGGTTGTGAAAATAAAGGCTTCCTTGCCGATGTAAAAACGATTTATGAACAAACGGCTCCTCAGATCGAGGTTGTAGAAAGCTCAGTTGAAGTGAGTATTGAAAAAGCTGAAGAACAGGTTTCAGTTTCAAATACTGAAACAGCAGATGATTCGATGATTGGGCAGAAATGGACTGAAGATGAAGAAGTCCGTTTGATTGATGCTTTTATGGATGAAAAGTTGTCGATTAGGGAAATTGCAAAGCGGCATAATCGTAAAGAGGGTGGGATTCGGGCGAGGTTAAAGAAATTACGGTTGGTGGATTGATTTAAGGTAGTCGTTTATTAAAGACAAATAGAAAAGAAGTCTGATTGAAAAGTAGATGAATAAGCACCTCTCCCTAGCCCTCACTTGCGCTGAGTTTTAAAGCAATGCTTTAAAACACGCTCAGGAGAGGGAATATCCATTATTAAATTTATGCTGATATTTAATTGGTAATGAAAGCTCCCTTTTCCTATGGGAGTATGTTTAGCGTATTAGTTGATTTTGAAGGTTTGGTATGAGTTAGTGTTCAAGCAGTAGAATAATGTAGTCAAGTAAGTTTATTTAATTAAAACTAGAAAAAATGCTTAAAATATAGGATTATACAAAAAAAAGAGGACCTAAAATGCTAAAAGTTCATCTGTATGTCCTTTCGTTGGCTCTATTATTTGTCTTTTTTATAATTCTCAATATTAAAGTCCCATTTTGTTTGACTGAGGGATGTAATTTTATTGGATTTAAAAAATTGGCAAATGACAACGTAATTTCAATTATTAGTATCTTTGTGGTTCTGTGGAGTGTTTATGGATATCAGAGTTTTAAGTATGCAATAAAAGGTGCGTCAGAAATACCTTTTAAAATTAAAAAAATTGAAAGTGCTAATTATGAACATTTAACATTTTTAGCGACTTATGTCATTCCGCTAATTAGCTTTGATTTTAGTAAGGAAAGACAGATTATTGTACTTTTGCTATTACTAATAATTATGGGAATTATTTATATAAAAACAGATTTGTTTTATGCAAACCCTTCTTTAGCTTTATTGGGTTTTCATATATATAAGGCTGATGGTGAGTTTAAACCTAGTATAGGGACTAGAGAAAATATAATTTTGATAACACGTGCACAGCTTATTGCGGAAACACGTGTTAAATATATAAAACTAGATGATCGTATATTTTACGTACAAAAGGCAGATTAAAAATGTTAATTGATGATTTAAAAGAAAACTTGAAAAAGTTTGTAGACAATCCAGATGATTCTGTTGCTTGTGTGTATGGGGTTTTACAGGATGGTGATGTTTTTAATATCAAGAAACTGGATATCGCTTCAACTGATCAACCTGCAATACGTGATTTATATTTAAAAAGTACACAAGATTTATTGATTAGTAAAACTGATTTATCTTTGATTAAGTTATCATCGTGTGATGATCGTAGAGAAGCAATTTATGAATATGATTTAGAATTGCCAATAAATCTAAATTTTTTAAAGGATTTAAAACTGGATGATAGTTTTTCCAAATTTAATTTTGATTCAGATGACCTTTCTAAAATGAGAGGACTAATTATAGAGATAGGCAATGAAACCGAAACCTATATGATTTATAAGTCTTTTCCACTAATTCATTTGTTTGGTAGAGGCTCATTATATTTTGGTTTGAAAAAAGCAGAAGAAAGATTTGAGAGAATTGATCAAAGTTTCTTAAGATTGACGACAGGATTTCAATTATTAATTTATCAAGATACTTTATATGTAGTCGATCTAAGCTTTTTAGAAAAATCAGCAAGTTTTAAAGGATTAATCAAAGCAGAAGCCGAAAAGGGCATAGCGGCGATAGCGAGTTTAGGACTTCTAGATTCTATTGAGCCTTTAAAAGATATGATCGAAGATTTAGCATTCTCAAGAAAGTTAACAAAAGTTATTAATGATTCACCTGTTATTAAAGCAGGTATTAGCAATGCACAGATTATTGACTTCATTAAAGGGCATAGTATTTTGAGTAAAAAAATAAAAATTTCTGCCGATGAGACAAAAATTGAGCTAAATACGAAAGTATCAAAAAATGAATTTTTAAGAGTTTTATTAGATGATCATTTATATTCAGTTTTGACTTCTAAGTTATATGTTGCTCGTGCTAAAGATGATGCAGCATAAGTAATATTTAATCTCTCCCAACCTCCCTTTCTTGCATTTAATTTACAGTGATGCTTTAAATTTTGTTTAGGGAGGAGCTGTCACGTAATTCATTGGATACGCGCAGTTCCCCTCTTTTTCAAAGAGGGGTTAGGGGAGATTTAAAGAATTACTGAACCGAATCATCCAAATTAGGCGCTAACCAACGTTTCGCCTCATCCATTGTCCAACCCTTACGCTTCGCATAATCCTCAAGCTGATCCTGAGCAATTTTCCCCACGTTAAAGTATTCAGACTGCGGATTTGCATAATAGAAACCACTGACAGATGACGGTGGCCACATTGCAAAACTTGTAGTGAGTTGAGTACCAATCTTATCGGTAGAACCTAACCAGTCAAACAAAGACGCTTTTTCAGAATGCTCAGGACACGCAGGGTAACCAGGCGCAGGACGAATCCCGACATACTTCTCTTTGATCAATTCTTCATTGCTTAAACTTTCAGAAGCTTGATTACCCCAGAACTCTTTACGGATACGCTCATGCAAATGTTCCGCAAACGCCTCAGCAAAACGGTCACCTAAAGATTGTGCAAGAATCGCAGAATAATCATCGCCTTTGGCTTTGTATTCATGCGCCATTTCCTCCGCACCAAAGATCGACACGGTGAAACCACCTAACCAGTCTTCCGCTTGATCTTTAGTTGCCACAAAGTCAGCCAAAGACAAGTTTGGTTTGCCTGTGACTTTGTCAGACTGCTGACGGATATGATGGAATGTATGTGTCACCGATTGACCATCTTCCGTATAAACTTCAACAGAATCCGCCGCAGAACGGTTGGCAGGGTAGATGCCAAACACAGCACGAGCATCAAAGCGTTTATTTTCAATAATGTCTTTCAACATTTCCTGCGCTTGATTGTATAAATCAGTTGCAGCTTCACCAACGACTTCATCCGTCAGAATTTTCGGGAATTTGCCTGCCAGACTCCAGGAAATAAAGAATGGCGTCCAGTCAAAATATTCCACCAATGTTTCAAGTGGATAATTGGTAATGGTTTGCGTACCAATGAAGTTTGGCTTCACAGGTTTATTGGCTGCAAAGTCAATTTTCAAACCATTTTCAATCGATTCTGCATACGTCAGTTTGGCAGCTTTTGGCTGTTTGTTGGCAATACGTTCACGGACTTTTTCATATTCCGCACGAGTTTCTTCAACAAACTTCGGCTTCATTTCTTTAGAAAGTAAAGTCGTTGCCACACCCACAGCACGTGATGCATCGGCTACATAGATCACCGCATCATTTGAATATTGTGGGTCAATTTTTACAGCGGTATGCGCTTTAGAAGTTGTCGCACCACCAATTAATAATGGCACATGGAAACCTTTACGCTGCATTTCTTTGGCAACAAAGACCATCTCATCCAAAGATGGCGTAATCAAACCTGACAAGCCGATAATATCGACATTTTCATCAATCGCAGTCTGTAAAATTTTCTCAGCAGGCACCATCACACCAAGGTCAATGATGTCATAACCATTACAGCCTAAAACCACGCCCACGATATTTTTACCAATATCGTGTACATCGCCTTTTACGGTTGCCATCAGGACTTTACCTTTAGACTGACCGCCAGATTTTTCAGCTTCAATAAATGGGTTCAGCCAAGCCACAGCTTGCTTCATCACACGGGCAGATTTCACGACTTGTGGGAGGAACATTTTGCCTGAACCGAACAGGTCACCAACCACGTTCATACCGTCCATCAATGGACCTTCGATCACATCAAGCGGACGAGCTGATTTTAAACGGGCTTCTTCAGTGTCTTCATCAATAAAAGTGGTAATACCTTTAACCAAAGCATGTTCAAGACGTTTTTCGACAGGAAGCTCACGCCATTCCAGATTTTCGACCTGTTTTTGCGCTGCACCTTGACCACGATATTTTTCAGCAACTTCCAAAAGCTTTTCAGTTGCATCATGTTGGCTTTCACCCTGATTTTGATTCAGAATCACATCTTCAACCGCAGCTTTTAACTCAGGGTCAATATCATCGTAAATCGCCATCTGACCCGCATTTACGATCCCCATGGTCATGCCTTGTTTGATGGCATGATAAAGGAATACAGAGTGAATCGCTTCACGGACAGGCTCATTACCACGGAATGAGAAAGATACGTTTGACACACCGCCTGAAATCATTGCATGTGGCAGGTTTTGTTTAATCCAGCCTGTTGCTTCAATAAAATCAACCGCATAGTTGTTGTGTTCTTCAATCCCTGTTGCAACAGCAAACACGTTTGGATCGAAAATAATATCTTCAGCAGGGAAGCCAACATCATTCACCAACACATCATAAGAACGCTTACAGATTTCACGCTTACGTGCTGCGGTATCTGCCTGACCTGTTTCATCAAATGCCATGACGATAATCGCCGCACCGTATTGGCGACATAAACGTGCTTTTTGTACAAACTCGTCATAACCTTCTTTAAGGGAAATCGAGTTCACTACAGGTTTACCCTGAACGCATTTCAAACCAGCTTCAATGATTTCCCATTTTGATGAGTCAATCATGATTGGCACTTTAGAAATTTCAGGTTCAGACGCAACCAGATTAAGGAAATGTACCATCGCACCTTGCGAATCGAGCATCCCTTCATCCATGTTAATGTCAATCACCTGTGCGCCTGCAACCACTTGTTGCAATGCCACATCTAAAGCTTCAGCAAAGTTTTCTTCACGGATTAAGCGTAAGAATTTCTTCGAACCTGTGACGTTAGTACGTTCACCGACATTCACAAATAATGAATCAGCGGTAATGTTAAACGGTTCTAAACCACTTAGACGACATGCAGGCTTGGTTTCAGGCACTTGGCGAGGTTTGATGTCTTTGACTGCATTGTAAATAGCACGGATGTGATCAGGTGTGGTACCACAGCAACCACCCGTAATATTGATCAGACCGCTTTCTGCAAATTCTTTTAAGAATGCTGCTGTTTCTTCAGGAGTTTCATCATAACCACCGAAAGCATTCGGTAAGCCTGCGTTTGGATGCGCTGAAACAAAGGTATCCGCAACATCGGAAATGGTTTTTACGTGTGGACGCATAGCATCTGCACCAAGCGCACAGTTAAAACCAATCGACAATAAATCACCGTGACGGACTGAGTTCCAGAATGCTTCCGCAGTTTGACCTGTGAGGGTACGACCAGAAGCATCGGTAATCGTGCCTGAAATCATCAATGGCAATTCATAACCAAGCTGATTAAACACTTCTTTAACAGCAAAAATTGCCGCTTTACAGTTCAACGTATCGAATACAGTTTCGATCAGGAGAATGTCCGCACCACCTTCAATCAGGGCATGTGCAGCTTCAATATAGTTTTCTTTTAACTCATCAAAAGTAATATTACGGAACGCAGGGTCATTTACATTTGGAGAAATCGAACAGGTGCGTGATGTAGGACCAAGCACACCAGCAACAAAACGTGGTTTATCAGGTGTTGAGTATTTTTCACAGGCCGCTTTGGCGATACGTGCTGCTTCAAAGTTGATTTCATGGACATATTCTTCCATGTGATAATCTGACATTGAAACTTTTGTACCATTGAAAGAGTTGGTTTCAATGATATCTGCACCAGCATCTAGGTAGGCTTCATGAATGCCTTGGATAATGTGTGGCTGAGTCAGCACCAGAAGGTCATTGTTGCCTTTAAGGTCAGATGCCCAGTCGGCAAAACGTTCACCACGATAGTCGGCTTCTTCTAATTTATGGCGTTGAATCATGGTACCCATCGCACCATCAATAATCAGGATGCGTTGGGCGAGAAGCGCTTTTAAGGTGGCAAGTGTCGACATTCAAAACTCTCAGCTGGCTTTTTTAAACGTGCAATATAGTAGCAGAATGTTAGGTATCAAGGTACAAGTCTTTATTTTTGGATACGATTGTTAAAGTATGTTAAACAGATTTTAAATTAGTTTAATTTTTGATTAAAAATTACACAAAATAAACAAATTAATTAAAAAATAATAACTATATGTTTTATTAATCATTTTGTTTTTATTTTATGTTTTAATGCTCTCTCTTGATATTATTATGTGTTGTTTTTTATATTTAAAATGTAAATATGATAATTAAATCACATAATTAATGTTAGGGGAATTTCACATGAATAAGGTCTTTAAACTGATTTGGAATACAAGCCAAAATGCGTGGGTAGTTTGTTCAGAGCTAGGTAAGCGCGGAAAAACAAAAACTCAGAAAACCGTTGGGGGAATTCCTAGAGTCATTGCGGTTTTCTTAGCTTCGAGTGGTGCAACGATCACATTTGCAGCAGAGTGTACTGTGAATGCCAAAGGGGGAATTGGTGTTAGTAATACGGAAAATAATTTAGGTTGTGAGTTAAGTAGTATTGGTCCAGCATTAGAACTAGGACAATACGGCGTACTAATGAGTGTTTACAGTGCTCGTGGTATTGATAGAACACTTACAATTACTAATGATTTGACAACAAGTATAAACCAAGGAACAGGGCTTTCTGCATATAGCGAAGCGACTGTAAAATCATATATTGATGCTCGAGGGAAAACGATTAACTTAACAATGAGTCAAAATCCTGGAATGCCTCAAGCAGGTGTTGGCGTATCTCAAGGCTCGCAAATTGATATTGGTACATTTAACTTAACCATGAATAATTTGGCAGGAGGTTTAAGTTTTTTGCGTCCTATTGAACATTATGGTGTGGTTGCTGGTTCTTCTGTGAGTGCAGGAGAGGGGGTAGCGACAAATGGACAGTATTCGAGAACGAATTTTGATAATTTAAATATCAATATGAACAGTGCTAATAATAATAATTTACTTGCAGGATTACGTGCGATTCAAGGTGCGGCTAATAATTCCGGAAATGGCGCTTCAGGTTTTATCAATGTTAATAATTTACTCAATATTAATATTCAAAATACTGGGGCTTCTTTTGCTGATGCAGCAGGGATTTATATTTCCGGCGGGGATTCTCAGGTTCATTTAAAAGATAGTAATATTACAATTAGTGGGGCAGGGAGCCGTGCAAATGCAATTTTACTTGGAAAAACAAGAGCAACAGGTACAGGCTCAGGTAAACTTTATTCAACAGGTAAAATGGTCTTAGATACGACTGCTTCAACAAATAGCTCAGGTGCTGTCGACATCATCTGGCAAGGTGCATTGTTGGATGCAGATGCAGATACGAGTAGTACTATCATTAAAAGTGCAACTGATGGTATTCGTATTAGCGGTAGTGCTGATACTGCGACAGGCGCAAATGTCACGACCAAAACTTTATTTAATGATTTAGTGGTCAGTACAACGAAAACAACGGGAAATTTAGTTACTGTTGCAACTGGACAGAAAGATTATCAACTGAGTGTGCGTGGTGATGACAGTAACTTAACCGCAGCAAACGATGGCTATATTCTCAATGTTGCAGGTACAACAGCTTCTAATGCCTCTAAGGTTACGATGAATTTTGCAGATGGTTATATGCAGGGCTTAGTGCAAAAGGGCACACCATCTACATCGAATATAAATTTAACAGATGCGACATGGCAGTTGGCAAACAGTGCAGGAAAAACGACTGCAAGTTTTAGTAATTTAAATTTAATCGATTCACGCTTAGTCGGCTATGACCAAGCTTACCGTACAGCTGGAACTGCATCGAATTTTAACTTACAAGGAAATATCGTTGCTAAAAACTCACAAATTGACATGGCAAATGGGATTGCTGGTGAAAAGTTAACGATTACAGGTGATTACACTACGGGTAATAATACTTGGTTAATGGACTCATTCTTAACAGGTCAAGGGCAAGGGCCTTCTTATACAGATAACGTTAAAATTACAGGTAATGTGATTAATAAAGGCTTCGATTGGGTTTGGGTCAATAATTTAAATGTTGCAGATCCAACTGGAAAAGAATCTATTTTGATGTATGACATTGATGGTACATCAAATGGGCAATTCCTTTTACAACGCCGTGTTGTTAAAGGTGGCTATGAATATTTACTCAATCAACATGCCGATGGTGACTGGTATCTTGAAAGCTTCAATATGAAAGGTGAAACAGGAGATACTGGAGCAACAGGTGACACTGGCGCTACGGGTTCTACAGGAGCAACGGGTGACACGGGTGCTACAGGATCTACTGGAGCAACGGGTGACACGGGTGCTACGGGTTCTACAGGAGCAACGGGCGACACGGGTGCTACGGGATCTACTGGAGCAACAGGTGACACTGGCGCTACGGGATCTACAGGAGCAACAGGTGACACGGGTGCTACGGGTTCTACAGGAGCAACGGGCGACACAGGTGCAACAGGATCTACTGGGGCAACAGGCGACACGGGTGCTACAGGAGCAACGGGCGATACAGGTGCTACGGGTTCTACAGGTGGAAATGGGCCAAATCAACCTGTCATTCGTCCAGAAGTTGGAAGTTATATATTTAATGCGAATATTGCGAATAACTTATTTGTACATCGTTTAGAAGATCGTTTAGGTGCAAGTGAATATAGCAATATGAACAAAGAGGATGTAGGGCAATTGTGGTTACGAGCAGTGGGTGGGTACAACGAATTTGAAGACAAATCTGGTCAAATTAATACAGATGGTCACCATTATGTTCTACAGGCTGGTATTGGCTTAGCGAACTTCGGTGAAAAGGGGGAATATAATGTCGGTCTTATGGCTGCATATGGAAATGCAGGAAGTGATTCAAAATCATTAATTACCCATTATAAATCATCTTCTGAATTAGATGGTTATGGCTTTGGTTTGTACGGTACTTGGTTCAAAAACCCTATGGATCGTACTGGCGCTTATGTAGATGCATGGGCGATGTGGAATAAATTCAATAACGAAGTCTCAGGGCAAGATTTTACGACAGAAAAATATGATTCTTCTGGAATTATTGCTTCTATTGAAGCAGGTTCAAGTTACAAACTTGGACAAGGAGAAAAAGTAAGTTATTGGATTCAACCACAAGGTCAGTTTGTTTATCAGGGTGTCCAACTCGATAAGTTTAAAGAACAAACTACAGGTACTGTGATAGATCAAGGTCATGACAATATCCAGATGCGTTTGGGTGCAAAAGCATTTATGGTTGTACCAACTAGTATAGCTACAAGTGCAAATTATCGCCCTTATGTTGCATTCAACTGGATTCACAATACTGAAGATCAGCTCGTCAAATTAGATAACGCTTATTATGGTGTTGCTGGAGATTCTAATTTAGGTGAGTTTAAATTAGGCGTAGAAGGACAAACTACGAAGAATAGTTATGCATGGTTTAACTTGTCATATCAGCAAGGTAGCCATAGTTATAGTGATTTTATTGGAAATATTGGTTGGAAAGTGAATTTCTAATACCAGTTTATCATTGTAAAAAATCAAAGAAGCCTTGCATTGCGAGGCTTCTTTATTATAGAAATAAGTAAATAAAATCAAAGGGAAATAATATGACACTATGCTTGAATATGATCGTGAAAAATGAAAGTCATATTATTGAACAAACATTGGGAAATATCTGTCAAAACTTTAAATTAGACTATTGGGTTATTTCTGATACAGGTTCGACAGATCATACCATTGAGATCATACAGAATTTTTTTAAAAATAAAGGAATACAAGGTGAAATTATCCAAGAGGATTGGCAAAATTTCAGTTATAACCGTAATGTTGCACTAAAAGCATGTACTGGTAAAAGTGATTATATTTTAATTTTTGATGCAGATGATTCAGTTGAAGGGGAATTCATCTTACCCAAACTAGATCTTGATGCTTACTATTTTCAATTATCAAATGCAGAACGGACAATAAAATATTTAAGAAAATTAATTATAAAAAATGATGGGAAATATTTTTGGCGTGGTGTTTTGCATGAATATTTAGAGCATGACGGTGAACAAGATGTTGGTGAAATACGTGGAGATTATGTTGTTATTTCTGGGCGTAAAGGCAGTCGCAGTTTAGATGCTGATAAATATCTTAAAGATGCCAAAATTTTGGAAGATGCTTATTTACATGGGAAGGAGCAAGACTTGTTACCGCGTTATGCTTTTTATTGCGCGCAATCTTATCGGGATGCAGGTTTAGCAGATAAAGCAATTGAGTGGTATAAAAAAAGAGTAGAATTAAAAGACGGATGGCTTGATGAAATTTATTGTAGTTATGAGCAGTTAGGCTTACTTTACGAACGCCAAGAAAATTATAAAGAAGCACTATACTATTGGCAAATGGGTATCATTCATGATCCAAGCAGAGCTGAGTGTTGGTATCACTCTGCAAGACGACATAGCTGGAATCATCATATACAACTTGCATATTGTTTTGCTAAACAAGCAAGTGAATTGAAGCTTCCAGAAGGTAATCGCTTATTTTTACAAAAAAATATTTATCAGTTTTGGTCTTTGTATGAGTGGTGTCAGAATGCATACAAACTTGGCAAAATAGAAGAATCCTATCAAGTATTCAAACAATTGATACAACATTGTCCAGAAGATTTAGTAAATCGCTTGGCACATCAGTTGAAGGACTATAAGTCATTGATCATGGAAGACTCATTCTATGAGGGACAGTTGTTAGGGCTTAATTTACAAAAGTTTGGTAAACGTCATTTATTGGAAAGCCTACTTAAATAACCTCATACTTAAGTAATTGTAAGTTATGCAGTAACATCAAAATGACAGATTGTATCTTGCCTTGATCATGTCTAAAGTTTGAATAAGTTAAAATTTATGTCTGTTTTTTCATCGTTTTGTCATAAACATGATGCAAACTTGAAAGGTGAAATTAAATACTTGTCATATTTGACAGAAATATTACAAATATTATTTCAGACAGAATTGTAATGATTTGCAAACTTATTTCTTATAAAATTTATATAAGTACATGATAATAATTAATAAAAATACTAACTACTTCGCAATTGTTGCGGAATCATGGCGTGAAATAATTCAAAATTTCACTTCATATGGCAGTCATTTGTCATATAATTGTCACAATTTAATTGAACAATAAGCGCATTCTAATATTCGCTATATTTCTGCATGAATTCGAATTTACCTCCCGTCTCAGATTCTGCACAAGCTCAAAAGGCTGTCAAATCGACGAATGTGCATGTTCCTACACCGAAATTTTTTATGCCGGTGTTTTTGACGATCATTATTGCAACCCTGATTTATATTGGTGTGCAACTTAGTGCAGATTTAGCACATGTTCCTGCTTTAAGTTTATATTCTGTCATTCTTTTAGCGACAGCTTTATTCATTGCTTTGGGTTTTGAGTTTGTCAATGGTTTCCATGACACAGCCAATGCTGTAGCAACCGTAATTTATACCAATGCGCTACCTGCACCTGTTGCAGTGATGTGGGCTGGTTTTTGTAATTTCTTAGGGGTAATGGTTGCCAGTGGTGCTGTTGCATACGGCATTATTGCACTGCTTCCTGTTGAATTGATCATGAATGTCGGTTCTGGTGCAGGGTTTGCCATGGTTTTTGCGATGTTAATCGCTGCCATTCTTTGGAACTTAGGAACGTGGTTCCTCGGTATTCCAGCATCGAGTTCACATACTTTGATTGGTTCGATTCTGGGTGTGGGGATCATGAACTACATTTTGCATTCATCAAGTGGTGCAAGTGGTGTAGACATGGATCAAGTGCTGAAAGTCGGTAAAGCTCTACTGTTTTCTCCATTGATTGGTTTTGCATTTGCAGCAGTTGTATTCTTATTGGTTAAAAAAATCTTTAAGAAACAAGTTGAATTATTCCAACCACCAGAAGGGAATAAGCCCCCTCCACCTTTGATTCGTGCCATTTTGATTTTCACCTGTACAGGTGTGAGTTTTGCGCATGGTTCAAATGATGGGCAAAAGGGTATGGGCTTGATCATGTTGATTTTGATCGGTTTAGTGCCATTGGCTTATTCTTTGAATAAAAACTTAGATCAACAACATTTACAGTCTTTCTCACAATTGTCTACACAAACTGCGACAGCGATTTATGCGCAACATGCAGATATTCCAGATGAAAAAGCACGTGTGACGATTACCAAATTTATTCAAACCAAAGAGATCAACCCAGAAGTTGTTCCTGCTTTGGCAAGTTTGACGGATCATTTGGGTGAACGTGTTGCCAAGTATGGTGATTTAAAAGATATTCCTGAAGCTGAGGTATCATCGTTACGTAATGATATGTACTTGAGCACGACTGCTTTTAAACGTTTAGATAAAGCGGAACAACTTCCTGCAATGTCTACAGAACAAAAGAAAGTGGTAAAAGAGTACCGAAGCAACTTAGATTCGTTCCTACAATATATTCCAAACTGGGTGAAAGTCGCAGTTGCATTGGCACTAGGTTTAGGAACAATGGTGGGTTGGAAGCGTATTGTTGTGACAGTGGGTGAGCGTATTGGTAAGCATCACATGACTTATGGTCAAGGGATGTCTGCTGAGTTGGTTGCAATGACGACAATTGCAGCAGCAGATGGTTTTGGTTTACCAGTATCAACAACGCATGTTTTAAACTCTGCGGTTGCAGGTACTATGGTTGCCAATAAAACAGGTCTGAATTTCGCGACAGTGAAAACGATTCTTTCTGCGTGGATCTTTACATTACCTGCAACGATTTGTTTATCTGGTGCGTTATTCTGGTTGTTATTGAAAGTGTTCTAACTTTAACAAGATCTTGTATAATCTGAATGGTTATATGATAAAAGGATGTATTTTATACATCCTTTTTTTGTTGCTTACTTATTGTCTTAATAGAACCAGCACAATTTTATCATTGAAATATAAATTAAAAATAACTAAGGTGTGGCAGTAAATTGAACTTGAGAAAAAGAGCATGTATTTAAGAAAATCACTGTATGCTGCTGTATTATTTGGAATGTCATTACCTGTTTTTGCACAAGGTATTGTATTAAACAATGAAGATATTCGTACAGATTTGAACTGGTTAAATCAGCAAGGTGTGATTCAAATTAGTACATCGACTTGGCCGATGAGTGGTGATGAAATTCAACGTGCCTTATCTCAAGCCAAAATTACAAACAATACCCAACAGAAAGTCATCGATTCTATTCAAAATGCACTTAAAGCAGATAATCAAACTGCGAAGTTAGGTTTATTTGCAGAAACTGATCTTAAAAATATTCCACAAGCCTTTGGTGATAACCAAAAAGCACAATATGTTGGTTCACTGGAAGTGAATGGCGGTGGTGCAAATTGGGATGCAAAACTACGTGTAAATGGTGAAAAAGATCCACAGATTGATAATGGGCATGATGTCAATGTTGAAGGTTCATATATTGCCGGCAAGCTTTGGAACCAATGGCTAATCGCAGGTCAAATTCCAACATATTGGGGGCCTGGACATGATGGTAGCTTGATTCGTGGTGATGCTAGTCGCCCAGTTTATGGTTTTACTGCTCAACGTGCAGAACAAAAAGCCTTTGAATCTAAATGGTTGTCTTGGATTGGTCCTTGGCAATATCAAGCTTTTGCTGGGCGTTTGGATGATTACAAAGCTGTTCCTGATGCCAATCTGATTGGTTTACGTTTAACAGCACAACCACTACCATATTTGGAGTTAGGTGCTTCACGTACTTTCCAAATCGATGGTCAAGGACAACCAGGAAGTGCTAAAGCTTACTGGAATGCTTTCGTGGGTAAAGATAACGAATGCGCAGATATCACATGTACAGGCGAAGGAAATGCTTCGAATCAGCTTGCTGGTTTTGATGCCCGCCTAAATTTACAATCTTTGTTGAATGTACCCGCTAGTTTTTACGCTCAGTATGTAGGTGAAGACGAAGCAGGATTGCTACCCGCTAAAAAAATGTATTTAGCAGGTGTTGATTATTCAACGAGCTTTAAAAACATGCCAGTCCAATTCTATGCTGAATGGGCAGATACAACGACCAATGGCAATGTGAGCGGAATTTCATATAATCATCATATTTACACGGATGGTTATTACCAACATGGTTTCCCACTCGGTCATGCGATGGGAGGTGATGGTGAAATGGTTTCTGTTGGTGGCGATATTCGATTTGATGTGATGAATCGTTTATCAGGTCGTGCTATTTATACCAAAGTAAACCAATCTTCAGCTAAGTTTGGAGATAATCAAATTAACTTTGCGTTTCCTGAAAATGATAAAATTAAAGCTTTAGATTTAACTTGGACACATTATATAAAACCTACGATTCCATTAAAAATTAATGGTTGGGTAAGTGACTCGGATGTGCATGGAAATGATGCTGGAGCTTCAGTTGGAATTGAAATTCCTTTAGATAAAGCTGTATTTGGTTATTAATTAATCTAATTATGCGAAAATATACCCAATTCTAGGTATATACAGTGTTTTTGAAAAATTCTAATATGAACTGACTTCTTTAATTGACCTTATTTAAAGAAGTTATTCCTACCCTCGAAGTATGGGGATGTTGTTTTACCCATATTTTAAGAGTTTTATAGGCTTATCATTGTTTGATAAGCCTTTTTTTTTGTGTGAATTTTTTATACTCATCATTTGAAGCCGCTTCGGCCTAGCCTATAGCGCTTTTTTGTATTGAATAAATCCTGTTTTTGTTGCAATGCGATCATATAGATATTGCGCTGTGAGATTACTTTCATGGGTTAGCCAATAAACACGGTCATATTTTCCAGAGCATACTTGGTAGCTATGCTCTATCAGCTTTCGAGCCAAGCCTTGATTTCGATGTGTTTCATTCACATATAAATCTTGCAAGTAACAACAAGGCTTGTCTGTCCACATACTCATGTGGGAAATTAAATGGACAAAACCTACAACCTCATTATTCATTTGAATCGCAAAACCAAACATATCTGCTTGTTCAGAATTTGTGATTCGCTTCCAAGATAAACTTATTTGTTCATTACTTAATTGTGTTTTATAAAAGTTTAAATACTCTTGCCAAAGTGGAAGCCATTGTTCAAAACGAATCTCATCTAAAGGTATAATTTGTGTGGACATAGTTTGCTCTGTGAGTTGCTTATGATCTTTTTATATATCAATATAAAAAAACAAGCAAAAGGGTGGCTGTGTAAATCACTATAATGAATATAAATTTTAATATGTGTAATAAGTACACGTTTTTTGTGAGCTGGTGCTGTCAAAATGCCTATATCTGAGGAAAGACTTACTCATCTTAAACAGCTTGAAGCTGAGAGTATTCATATTATCCGTGAAGTTGCTGCTGAATTTGAAAATCCAGTGATGCTTTACTCAATCGGGAAAGACTCAGCTGTCATGCTGCATCTTGCTTTAAAAGCATTCTATCCTGCAAAACTTCCTTTCCCACTGTTGCATGTCGACACAGGCTGGAAGTTCAAGGACATGATCACGTTCCGTGACAACATGGCGAAAGAACATGGTTTCGATCTGATCGTACATCAAAATAAAGAAGGTAAAGACGCCAACGTCAATCCATTTGATTATGGTAGCTCTAAATATACGGATATCATGAAAACCCAAGGCTTAAAACAGGCTTTGGATAAATATCAGTTTGATGCGGCATTTGGTGGTGCACGCCGTGATGAAGAAAAATCACGTGCCAAAGAGCGTGTTTACTCGTTCCGTGACAATAAACATCGTTGGGATCCAAAAAACCAGCGTCCTGAACTTTGGAATCTTTACAATGGTAAAGTGAACAAAGGTGAAAGTATCCGTGTGTTCCCATTGTCGAACTGGACTGAGTTGGACATCTGGCAATATATCTACCAAGAAAGTATTCCTTTGGTGCCTCTATACTTAGCTGCGGAACGTCCTGTGGTTGAACGCAGTGGTACGCTGATCATGGTGGATGATGAACGTATGCGTTTAAAAGAAGGCGAAGTTCCACAAATGAAATCGGTACGTTTCCGTACTTTAGGTTGTTATCCATTGACAGGTGCGGTTGAGTCAACTGCAACGACATTGCCTGAAATTATCCAGGAAATGCTTTTGGCGACGAGTTCTGAACGTCAAGGTCGTATGATTGACCATGATGAAGCAGGCTCGATGGAAAAGAAAAAGCAAGAAGGTTATTTCTAAGTATTTCTATATGAATCTCCCCCTAACCCCCTCTTTGTGAAAGAGGGGGGACTCTCATAGAAAGGAGCAAGTCTCCCTTAACAAAGGGAGATTTAGAGGGATTGAAGATTGAACAGAAACCGATTTCTAAAGAATATGTGGAGTTTTGAGCAATGTCTCATCAATCAGAATTGATTAGCCAAGATATCTTGGCCTATTTAAAACAGCACGAAAATAAAGACTTATTGCGTTTTCTCACTTGCGGTAACGTGGATGATGGTAAATCGACTTTGATTGGTCGTTTACTTTACGATTCAAAATTGATTTATGAAGATCAATTACAAGCGGTGACTCGTGACTCGAAAAAAGTCGGTACCACAGGTGATGCGCCTGACTTGGCTTTACTTGTTGATGGTCTGCAAGCGGAACGTGAGCAGGGGATTACCATTGATGTGGCTTATCGTTATTTCTCAACTGAAAAACGTAAGTTCATCATTGCAGATACCCCAGGGCATGAGCAGTACACACGTAACATGGCAACAGGTGCGTCTACGGCTGATCTTGCGATTATCCTGATTGATGCTCGATATGGCGTACAAACCCAAACACGTCGTCACTCATTTATTGCGAGCCTGTTGGGTATTCGTAATATTGTGGTTGCGATCAATAAAATGGACTTGGTTGAATTTTCAGAAGCTCGTTTCAATGAAATTCAAGAAGAATATAATGCATTCGTAAATCAGCTCGGTGATCGTAAACCTGCCAATATCATCTTCACGCCTATTTCGGCATTGAATGGTGATAACGTGGTGAATCCATCACCAAATACGCCGTGGTATACAGGTAAAACCCTGATGAATACCCTGGAAACAGTTGAAATCACACGTGATACCAGTGCGCATGAATTCCGTTTCCCTGTGCAGTATGTCAACCGTCCAAACCTCGACTTCCGTGGTTTCTGTGGCACGATTGCACTAGGTGAAGTAAAAGTTGGCGATGAGCTTGTCGCTTTACCATCAGGCAAAAAGTCTACTGTGAAAGAAATCGTGACTTTTGATGGCAATCTTGAACATGCGATTGCAGGTCAAGCGGTGACATTGACACTGAATGATGAAATTGACGTTTCTCGTGGTAATGTCCTTGTGAAAGCAGGCGAGCAACCGTCTTTGTCTCGTTCTGTACGTGCCTCTGTAGTATGGATGGCGGATCAACCGCTTGTGATTGGTAAGTTGTACAATGTCAAAATTGGTACACAAACCATTCCTGCGAAAGTTGAAAAAATTAACTATCGTACCAACGTGAATACTTTGGAAAAAATCCAGGTTGAACAACTTGATCTGAATGCTATTGCAGATGTTGAGATTGAGTTTGATGCGCCAGTGGTATTTGACCGTTACCAAGATAGTCGTTATACAGGTTCGTTCATCTTCATCGACCGTTTAAGCAACGTAACAGTTGGTGCGGGTATGGTTGAAGCTGCGGTGGAATGGACTGCACATGATGAGCCTGTAACTGCTGAAGCACGTGCTGCACGTTTAGGTCAAAAGCCTGCGGTAGTCGCTGTTTCTACGAAAGCACTTGAGAATGCACAATCACTTGAAAGTGTTTTGATTCAACAAGGTATTGTTGCGATTGCCAAAGCAGGTTTATCTGCAGAGCAAGTTGCATTGCTTCGTCAGACGGGTGTGGTGATCATCAGTGATGTTGCGCAAGGTGCTGATGTGAGTTTTGCTCAGGACACTGTTGAAGAACTGGCAGAAAAAATTGTGGGATTGGTTCGTCTGTAATAGATTGGATTGATTTGAATAAACCCGCGAAAGCGGGTTTTTTTATGATTAGGTATTAAACATTCTCTTCCATCTTTGATTCTTTTTTGATTTCCAATTAATCAGATCAATTTCTGGAAGGCAATCAATAAAATGATTTCCATCTTCCAAGGCTTCTTCATTTAAATAATAACGATTTGCATGAAGGTCGTTTAAAAAAGTTTGAACTAATTCTTCAGTAGAGCGAGCAACTAAAAGAACAGTATCATAATCGTAATCAATGAAAACAATTTGCCCATATTTTTCGGGGGCAATAGGGTTGAGATCAAGTGCTATACTACAACGAGACCAATCGTATCCAAATTTTATCCATAATGGATTTCTGTGATTTATTGGATTAATCCCTGGATCAACATTTCCCATTTTAATAAGCAGATCATCTTGAGAGTTTTTAACTTCAAGATAATTTTTTTCTATAAATTCGAGGTCAAAGAAATCAAGACCATAAAATAAATTTCCACTATTTTGTGACTTAGCTTTTAAACCGTCATGCCAAAGAAATAATGCTTTGAAATCTTCTGGTAGAGGCTTCTGAATGGTTTTTTCCAGTTGCTCTAATTGGATTAAAGTGGCAGGTGGATTTAAAGATTCATGAACAATTTTTGGCGCATGAATTAAAAGCCATTCTTCAATTTGTTTTAAATTTTGTTCTATAGAGATCATTGATATTTTAGGTTGTAAAGTTAAGTTACTAGCTCATTGAAATTATACTATAGATTTAATAATAATTAACAATGCATTATAAATCAGTTAGATATTTATATAAAACTTATACAATTATCTTAATATTATAGAATCTACCTTAAACTTTGCCCACTCGGAATGATAAGTTTTAAAAAATAGGTATCGTAATAGGGAGATTTACTGAGTAAAGTAGAAGAGTAGTACTGCTTAAACTACACAATTTACAGAGTCAACAGAATACCGCCAGTGATATCTACTGCGAAAATTTAATTTTATAAGTTAATTCGAAACATTAACTTTTGGGAATGGCTTTATTACGATAAACCAAATATACCCCACTCAAAATCGCCACTATTCCAACATAGTCAAAGGCAAACAGTTGCGTTCTAAAAATTATAAAGTCTAAAATCAAGGTCACAAGCGGTACGAGATAAAACAGACTTGTGGTATTGACCAGATTACCTGACTGCAACAGCTTGTAAAAAATCAGTTGAGCGACCACGGAAATAATAATCCCTTGATATAAAACTGGAATCCAGAAATCCAGATTCATTTCAAAGTCAAAGGATTGAAATGGAATAATTAAGGCAATAAAAATCAGAGAAATCACATATTGCAGAGGTAAAACTTGCCACGGTTTTTCAGAAATTTTACGTTGTAAAATCACACCAGTCGTTATACATGCTAAACAAATAATTGAGGAAACCGTTGCCCATAGCGATAATTTATTCACAAACAGATTGTTATAAACTAAAAAGATAATCCCAATAAAACTCAGAATCAGTCCAAGCAGTTTGATTTTAGAAAAACTTTTTTCGGTGATAAAAAAGGTCAAAATGGGCTGTAAAGCTAAAATAGTCGAAAGTAATCCAGGTGAAATCCCAAACTCAAGCGATAAAAAATAAAACAGGGTATAACCCGTAATGAGAAAACAACCTGTCAAAATCACATATTTATAAGGCGTATTTTGTGGCAAAAAAGCCTGTTTGCTGATGATGCAAAACAAAGAAATCAATACAGTCGCAATGAGAAAACGAAAGAACAGAAAGGGGATTACAGCCCCATGATGCAGTCCCCATTTGGTAAAAATGGCGGCGCTTCCCCATAACAGGACAAAAGCACCGATACTGATTAAACCTGATTGTTTGGCATTCATAGAGATATCCTGTTTATTTTTCTCATCTTTAGTTATTTAGATTGACTGTGCTTATATTATTTCGTAGTAAGTTGAAGTTGAGTCTGAATCAAATCTTCCGCCATTTTCCGAACTATAATCAGCTTGTCACTTGAACATTCCAGACCTGCACGGGCGATTGAACCCTCAAGCAGAAAAGACAACATGGTGGCGATATATTGAATTTGTTTAGGATCAGAAAATAATTCACTTAAATGTTCAGTTAATAATTGCTCGATACCTTCTTTGAGTAATTTCACCGCATCACGTTCAGGGCTGTGCGCAGGAAATTCCGCCGCTGCATTGAGCATGCCACAACCACGGAAACCATTGTCTACCGCAGATTCAGCATGATCACGATAAGCATCAAACACCGCTAAAATTTTATCTAAAGGTGTATGTGCGGTTGCAAGTCGGATTGCATATAAGGCTTGCCATTCGATATTGCGTGACTCGATATAGGCTTCAACCAAATCAGCTTTGGACGGAAAGTTGTTATATAGCGACATTTTGGCAACGCCTGCTTTATCCGTGATGGTATTGATGCCTGTCGCATTAATGCCATCTTTGTAGAATAAAGTTTTAGCTGCATCCAAAATTTTATCTTTAGCTTGATGTGATTTCATAACAAGAAAATAGGTATACCGATCTACCTAATTATAAAAATATTAATGAGTAAAGCAAGCATTTTATTTCATCTTTAAAATTGAAATGGATGGTTTTAAAAGATTTATTTGTATAAGTATTTGAATTAAAAATTATTATAAATCAGGGGAAAACATCCAAAAATATTTGGATGTTTTCGCAGGCTTTAAAATGCATGGGCGGATTGTTGCTCTAAATAGGCTTTTAAGTCCGCTGGATAATCTTGAATCAGCTCAAGAAAGACGGTTTTATTGCCTTGATATAGAGCGCGAGTGGCTTCTTCATAGTTTGGCATATTGCCTATCATCGCAGACATAAAGCGATCTACGGCTTGTTTCGCCAACATGATGTTGCTTTCAGATGCAGGATTATTCAGCTCTTGATCAATCAATTTGCGAATCACTGCTGATGCACTCGCATTTTGTTGATCCAACCAATTCCAATGTTTTTGTTGCAACGTAATTTCACGGGAAATGACCCCTAACTTTGGACGTCCTACCTTTTTAACTTCTGCAATTTCAGCATAGCGTTGCTTTAAATCTTGCTCCGAGCCAGACAAGTCCAGATCAATTTGCTGACCAGTTTGATCGTTAAAAATCAAAATGTTGGATTGATGATTGTCAATTTCTTTTATCGTCAAAGCAACTTTAAACAAGGTGTCTGTGATGATTCGGGTATTGCCATGAAAGGCGGTATAAAGTGTTTCACTGTTCATTTTTCATTCTCACATAAAATAGTTTTATCAGGGTAAAACTAAATGATGAGCTAATATTATCAGGGTAAAATTAAAAAGCAAGAAAAATTCTGAACATGATTTGGTCAAAAAAAATAAAAATTACTAAATCAATAGAATAGAAGGAGGTGAGTGATGAATTGAAAATTCAATAATTTGAAAAGTAGAGATAAGGAATTTATTGGATGAGTGATTGGTTTTTGTGTTAGGAATGCTTCACGCTGTATGGTTTTAACTAAACAAGTCCAAAGCGTTCAGCAATCCAGATGATGAAACGTAATACGGTAATCGCAATGACAAAAGCGCCTTGGAAAAAAATATAGCCAAATGTACTCCATCCACCTGCGCCATTGACTGAACTGGCTTGGTATTCTGAATAATTGACGGCAAAAAGCATGAAAAGCTCAATGATCAGAATGATGTGAAATAACCATGCCCAAGGAAAGTGCAGAAAGTAAGCCCAACCAATAATTGCCAGTGTGCTGAGTAAGGTTAGAAAAGCAATGGAAATGATATTTTGCCACTTCATTGACAGTCGATCATATATGCCCATTTTTACATCCTAGTCTGATTCATTTTGAATATTTGGATTGGTGGAAATAATTATAAGTAAATGATTTTAAAAGTTATAGCATATTAAACAGGCGTGTGAAAGGGCAGATACAGTAGGCGACGCTAGTGCTAAGATATTTTGTTGATTGTTTTAATAGAGTGATCGGGAATTTATTGCTAGAAATATTATTTTGAATAGTGGTTCATTCATGAGTAAAGATGCATGTAAGTTTAGGAAACTTACATGCTAAACCGATAGTAATTTAGAAACGATATCCAATTTTTAAACCATAGGCAATCGCAGTATTATCTGTGAAATCAGCAACATAGGTTTTCTTGCCTGATTGAGAAGCGATTTGTCCTTGCGCATCACCTAACCAGAAGTATTTTACACCACCTGAAATAAAGGTTTGTGGTGTAGGGCTAAATTGCACACCGAGCCCGACATTCCAATATCCTTCCGTCGGTCCAAGTGCTGTGATCGGGTTGCCTGCACCAGAGTCCCATCCGACAGATACATTACCCGCCCATTGATCTGTTAATTTGCGTCCAACACCGACAGTTGCATTCCATTGATCATCTGAATATTTCAATAAATTAAAACCATTCGGTTGAGCTACGGAAGGCAGTTGTCCCACAATTTTTGAAATTGCCCCAAACTGATAAGGTTGGATGGCGAAGTTTTTCCAATTTACCCAACGGATATTGGCAAATGCAACCGTGTCCTTCATGATGCCACTTTGTAAATCAATATTGACCGATTGTGGCGTAGTAATATCTGTTTTTTTCTGTGTCCCTGCAATACTATCCGCAGTTGCTTGAGAAATTTGTCCTAATCCCACCAAAGCGGGCAGACTGGAAACATTTTCATGGGTCGTGACTTTATGGTCGATCTCTGAACGGTAGGTAACAGAAGCTTTTAGAGCAATTTCAGGAATTTGATAGGCAAAACCAGCGAGCCAGCCGACACCACTGTCTTTTTTAAAAGTTGCATCATAACCATTATAAACACTGGTCGCTTGACCTCTTAAGTGTAAACTACCGTCAATGGTTTGGTAGACGCCACCTGCATAAATATTAATATTTTTGATGGGTTGGTAGCCAAAAATCATGCTCAGGTTTTCAGTATCGACTTTTGCCGAAGTTTGTCCTTTTCCAAGGTAAGCTTTAGTTGCATCCACTTGTTGGGTAATCCCAGCTTTTACACCTGTATCAATCTGGGCTTTTGCTGTCGCATTGTTATTATACGCTTGTAGTGTTTGGGCAAACTCTGCTTGTCCAGCAGGGGTTTTTAAATAATCGGCACCTTTAACGCCTTGTATTGCCAATCCGACTTTTTGTTCAGCCGTTAAACTTGCAAATTTTTGATCAATCAATCCAGTCAATAACTTTTGATCTAAAATTGTGGTACTACTGTCTGTCACAAAAATATTATTGCCTGAGTAGGCGACATCCGCACCAAAAGGCTGATCATAAAGCAAACCAAAAGAAATATTGTCTGTAAGCTGGAGTTTTATTGCAGCACTGGGAAAATAATAGTCATTGCCCATATCTTCAATATCTCGACGTGTCGCCGAAACATCAGCTTCTTTTCCTTCAACGGTTGGATCTAATATGGAAATTCCAGCTTCAAAGTAATTATTGGGCTGTAGAAATGGTGCAATCGATTGTCCAGAGCGATCCATTGCAGCAGCATAGAGTGCTGTGATAGGCATACAGGTGGTCATAACAGCTAAAGCAATTTTATTGATTCTCATATTTATCTATCCCTTGATAATTGAGTATTAAGTTTTTGTTTTTACTTGTTTTACTAAGATTGTGATCGTTTTTTATTACTGTGTACTGTTTAAAATTCTGTGCAGTTGTTTGAATAGATGAACTTTAAAATAAAGTACATTTAGTATGAAAAACCGTCAGATTTAACCCTAGTCATTTTAAAATATCAGATAAGTTTAACAATGTAATCCGAAAATTAGCTTTTATGACATTTATTTTTGTCAATATTGTCAATATATTGAATTGTAGTACTCGGTTTGCTTTGCTTCTGTAAAGCATTTATCAAAAAATTACGGGATAGTGTATTTTTTAAAGAGCTTATTCCAATATAGTTTGAACCAAAAATAGATAAAGATTCATTCACGCTGAACTTTATGTTCAAATAGAAAAGCATGAAAAGTAGTGGATTAAAAAGGAAGGAAGCAATGGCAATAACAATGCAACACGTGATTATCACAGAACCAGGTGGCGTGGATAAATTGGCGTATGAATCAGTTGAGATTCCGCAGCCGAAGTCTGATGAGGTCTTAGTTAAAGTGCATGCTTTTGGTATCAACCGTCCTGATATTTTACAGCGTCAAGGCTTATATCCAATGCCAAAAGGCGTGACCCCTGTTCCTGGGTTAGAAGTTGCGGGTGAAGTTGTTGCTGTGGGTGTGGATGTGACTTTATTTAAAGTGGGTGACAAGGTTTGTGGTTTAACCAATGGCGGTGGCTATGCAGAATATTGTGTAGTGCCTGAGTCACAGACAATTCGCGTACCAACCGGTGTTTCATATATTCAGGCGGCTGCGATTCCTGAAACATTCTTCACGGTATGGGCAAATGTGTTCCAAATGGCACATGCCAAAGCAGGTGAAACGGTGCTTGTGCATGGTGGTGCAAGTGGAATTGGAACAACGACTTTAATGTTGTGTCAATCATTAGGATTAAAGTCATTTGCCACGGTCGGTTCAGATGAGAAAGTTGCAGCGATAGGTCATTTAACCACTGCGATTAATTATAAAACTCAAGATTTTGAGCAAGTGATCAATGAAAAGACGGACAATACAGGTGTTGATATTGTCCTAGATATGGTAGGAGCACCATATTTAGATCAAAACTTGAACTTATTACGTCGTGATGGTCGTTTGGTTTATATTGCTTTCCTTGGTGGTGCAAAAGCCAAAGAGGTGAAGCTAGGTCAGATTATGATGAAGCGTTTGACCATTACGGGTTCGACTATGCGTGCGCGAAATACGGCTGAAAAAGCTGAAATTGCCCAAGGCTTAATGGAACATGTTGTGCCACTGTGGGCTAAAGGTGAATGTTTACCGATGATTTATAAAACGTTTAAGTTTGATCAGATTCAAGATGCACATGCATGTTTAGATACGGGTGAACATATCGGTAAAGTTGTGGTTGAAGTGATTTAACATAAAAAGATTTGAATATTGTGATTCAATGTCGAGTTGTAGTCATTGCAATCGCAATATTCAACATTCCATTACATAAATGGTCATGAGATATTTTTGATGAATAAAATTGCATTAGGTACATGGAATACACCACTAGAAAATTTACCTCGTTTAGCAGTTGCTTTGGGTTTGAATGCCGAAGATCTATGGATTAAACGTGATGATTTATCTAGCTTAGGTGGTGGCGGAAATAAAATCAGAAAACTTGAATACTCGTGTGCAAAAGCAGTTGAACAAGGTGCGACAACTTTGGTGACTGTGGGGGCTGCACAAAGTAATCATGCTCGCTTAACAGCTGCTGCAGGAGCAAAACTAGGATTAAATGTTGAATTGGTTTTAGCAGGGCAAGCACCTGAGCATCCAACAGGCAATATTGTTTTAGATGGACTATTTGGTGCCAAATTACATTGGTTAGGTGATGCTGATGATGGACAATTAGAACAAGCTGCTCAACAACGGATTCAGGACTTACAACAGCAAGGTATTACAGCTTCTTTCATTCCTTTTGGTGGATCGAATGCATATGCTGCACAGGGGTATGTTGATTGTGCCAAAGAGTTAAAGCAACAAGCTGAACATATTGACCATGTCGTGGTTGCATTGGGCTCAGGTGGAACAATGGCGGGTTTAGTCCATGAGTTAGGCGCTGATTTGGTTTATGGTGTACATACTGGAGCAGTTACAGATCCTGAAAATCGAGTGCGTAATTTATTAGCTGATATGCAATCCTCAGATTATTCAGACACAATACGTGTGCGACTGGATCAAGTTGGTGATGGATATAGTGCTTTAACTGAGCCTGTAAAAGAGGCATTACGTTTAATTGCACAATATGAAGGGATTGTTTTAGATCCAATCTATACAGGACGTGCATTTGCAGGTTTGGTTGCAGCCGTACGTGATGGGACGATTCAAAAAGGGCAGAAAACCATTTTCCTACACACAGGTGGTTTGCCTGGATTCTTTGGTCATCCAGATGTGATTCAGTATGCGACGTCACTATCTCTGGTTTAATAAAATATTTATTAAAAACAGGGTGTAGTGTCATTATACGAAGTTGACATTACACCATGCGTTAAAATTTAGAGGCTTTGACTAAGGCTTTTATTGACCAGCAGATAAAGATTGATCATTTCGAAGTCCTTAAACTAAAAGCCTTCTAATACAATCTTACCAATGCTTTTCCCTGATTCAATCAATCGATGGGCTTCAGTAATATTTTCTACATTAATTTTGCCGAGGTTTTGCCCTAAAGTCGTTTTTACTCGTTTGTCATCGAGTAATTTTGACACTTTATTTAAAATATCGCCTTGTCGAGCGGTGTCTTTGGTTTGAAAAGTTGAACGTGTAAACATTGATTCCCAATGAATTGAAATTGACTTCACTTTAAATGGATTAATCACAAAATTTTCAGGATCATCAATCAAGCCAAAGTGTCCTTGTGGTGCAATCACATTGGCAATAGCTTGTGTATAAGCTCCTGTACCATTGATAGAGAATACATAGTGCGGTGAGCCAATATCTAAAGCTTTGATTTGTGATTCAATTGATTGCTGATGATCAATGACAAAATCTGCACCAATTTCTTTAAGCCAAGTTTTAGATTCAGGGCGAGAAGCAGTCGCGATCACGGTAAATTCAGTTAACGCTTTTAATAGTTGAACTGTAATTGAACCCACGCCACCAGCAGCACCGATCACTAAAATGACCGGTTTATCTGCTTTGGTTTCTTGAACTTTTAAGCGATCAAAGAGCATTTCATAGGCGGTTAAAGAGGTGAGGGGGAGCGCAGCTGCTTCAGCATCGCTTAATGATTTAGGTTTAAATCCAACAATACGTTCATCGACCAATTGATACTCTGCATAAGAACCTTGTCTTTGGTTTGATCCTGCATAGAAAACCTCATCACCGACTTTAAAGTCTTCAACTTGATCTCCAATGGCGATGACGGTTCCAACTGCATCATGTCCTAAAATTTTCCAAGTGTCATTTTCAGGTGCAGTGCGTTGCCGCATTTTAACATCAACAGGATTTACTGAAATGGCTTTAACTTGGATGAGTAAGTCATGACCACTGGCAATAGGTTGGTTGATTTCAATTTCAGAAAACACATTTGATTCTGAGATAGCTAAAGGTTTTTTGTAGGCAATCGCTTTCATATGACCTCATTTTTTATTGATTGATCAAATCATTTATATATGGATAGAATAATTTATACACTAATCAAATAGTTTAGACAGTAAAAAACGTATGGGTAAACTAAATAATCGCCACCATGTATAGAGTGGTAAGGTAAACCAATTTTCATAGTTCAATGTGTTATTGAAATGACGGCGTTCTTTCTTTTCTGCCGATGGCGTAATGATATAGGCAAAGACAAGTAGCGCTACAGCTAAAATAAGCAAAAGAGGTTGTTGTTGCTTGGCAAAATAAAAGTAAAAAAGGTATAAAGCTGAATAAAAACTGGTACATGCGATTAAAGCTGAAATTGACATAACACGATGAGATCCTGAATTATTATTTGATTAACATTGATGGATGATCAGCTAAGTAGTAGCCTTTCTATATTGAGATTAACATTATCTCTGTTTTAATTTTCAATTTATGCGAAAATAGGCACTTAATTTATTTTGTTTTTAGGATTCCCATGACAGATTCTTCTGCATCATTAAGTGATATTGAAATTTTAGACATTCTTCAATCAATGAAATCTGATGAACTCAATGTCGAATCAAATAAAATCATTCGTGATGGTGGGAAAGCAGGACGTCAGGAAGCACATAAACAGGCTTTAGTGGCTTTAAATCAAAGTTTTGAAGAAAAATTTGTAGAAGCAGTTGTTTTAGCTTTAAATTTAAATGAAGCACAAGCGAAAAAAATTCGTTATAAAAAAGACCGTATCCGCATTCTAAAAGCGCATGGCATTGATTATTTAAAAATTGATGGTGCTGAAACGGCGCAAGTTTTATCTCAAGTGGCTCAAGCGATTATTCGTGAAGATGCCATTGTGACGCATGACCTACATAATATTTTCCCTTTCTGGAAAGAAGGCTGGCCAATGGTACAGTTCGATAGCGCGTATAAAATTTTAGAAGATGATATTAATATTCACTATCAAGCTGTATTGGATATGCTGATTACTGGCTATTGATTCTAAAAATTAGTCAAAAATAAAAGCACGAATATCGTGCTTTTATTTTTTGAGGGCTAGGAATATCTGTATTGGGAGAATATTTCTAGTTTCAACTCATTGCAAAGTTGAATAGAGTGGGAACACACCAAGTACCAATGCCGCAGCACCCATGACCAAACATGTCAAAATTGCCCATTTAATGGTGAATTTCTGATGTTGTCCTAGCTCAATTCCAGCCAAGCCACAGAGTAAATAAGTAGACGGAACCAATGGTGAAAGTAAGTGTACAGGTTGTCCCACGATCGAAGCACGCGCCATTTCTACAGGGGTAATACCGTAGTGTCCAGCAGCTTCAGAAAGAATAGGAAGCACGCCGTAATAGAAAGCATCATTGGACATAAAGAAGGTCAAAGGCATACTAATCACAGCGGTAATTGGGGCAAGAAATGGTCCCATGCTTTCAGGAATAATCGCCACCAACTCCTTAGACATAGCATCCACCATACCCGTGCCTGAGAGAATTCCTGTAAAAATACCAGCTGCAAAGATAATCCCAACGACATTTAAAGCACTTCCTGCATGGTGTGCAACCAGTGATTTTTGCATATCAACATCTTTATAATTCACCACCAGTGCAATACACAGTGCAATCATAAACAGGATTGGTAGCGGTAACACGCTTTTGACCAAGCAGACCATCAACACGACTGTAAGCAAAGCATTGAACCATCTTAAATGTGCACGATTGGCTTCTGGGTTGGTCGAAATTTGAATATTGTCACCATGACTGACATCCAATTCGATAATGCCTAAACGCTTACGCTCAGAACGACCATACATATAGCCGACAAAATACAACCAAATAATCGCAATAATCATTGGAAGCACCATGGGTACAAATACATCACTTGCTTCTACATGCAGTGCACTTGCTGCACGCGCCGTTGGACCGCCCCAAGGGGTTAAATTCATGATACCACTGGCAAGCATCATTAAGCATGCCATGATCAATGGGCTCATACCTAAACGCTTGTAGAGCGGAAGCATAGCTGCAACACAGATCATATACGTGGTTGAGCCATCACCATCCAATGACACAATAATGGTAAGTGTAATTGTACCGATGACTACTTTGAGTGGATCACCTTTGACCAATTTAAGAATGAATTTAACTGAAGGATCAAACAGTCCAGTATCAATCATAATGGCGAAGTAGAGGATTGCAAAAAGTAGCATTACACCTGTAGGTGCGAGCTTTTTCACACCATCTAACATCATTTCACCGAGTTCTTTGAGTTCGAAGTGACCTATGCTGTCGATATAAAAACTCAAACCATAAGTGATGAGTGCAAAGACAATTGGAATCAATGTTAAAGCTGCGAGAGCAGTCATTTTTCGTGACATAATTAAGTACATAAAGCACAAAATCATGCCCAAACCTAATACGGTGAGCATAGTTCAATCCTTGAAGATAGGCATTATTGAAAAGCCTTTTTTTGTGTAGGTGAATGCTAATAGTTATTTGATTAAATTAAAATATATGATTGAAAATGATGATTTCATCACTATTTTTGAAAATTATAAAATATAAAAAACAGTAGGTTATGGAACTTAATAATTTTTGCACTAAAAAGGTGATTATTCTTAATATTTTGATTTTTAAGATATTTATTTTTAGTAGCTTGATTTGAGTTGAATCATGATAATTTTCATATTTTTAAAAATGATAAACAATCTGTGCTATGGGTCATATTCTTTACATGGTTTATAAAGGAAATGGACAAATCGTGTGATTAAAACAGATAAGCTTAGTCACCTATGCTTGTAGGTCACTAAGCCTATGTCTAAAATTTTAGCCATTAAAGAAATGATTATTTAGCTTCTTCTTCAGGTGTTTCTGCTTCACTAGGTTCTAATAGACGTGTCACTAAAAGTTGGTCAATTTTAAAATGATCGACATCGACAACTTCAAATTTATAACCACCAAAGATCACGGTATCCGCAGGGCGTGGAATTTTTCTGAGTTTATACATCATGAAACCTGCTAGAGTTTCATAATTATCTGCATCTGGCATTTCATCAATAGCTAGCGCATGCATCATGTCTTCAATCGGTGTGCTACCTTCGATTAGCCAAGAGTTATTATCACGTTTAATGATTTGTTGTTCTTCTTCCATCGGTGTGACCCAATCGCCCATCACGGTAATCATGATGTCAGATAGGGTGATCACACCAACCACTAAAGCATATTCATTGATCACCACAGCAAATTTTTCTTTACTTGAGCGGAAACGATCGAGAAGTTCAGAGAGTGTTAAAGTATCAGGAATGGTTAAGACATTACGAATCGTTGATTCATTGAGCTGATTGATTTTCTGATTATTTAAAATACGAACCAGTATATCTTTGGCATCGACATAGCCAATCACTTGATCAATATTTTCATTGCAAACTAAAAACTTTGAATAAGGATATTCAGCCAGTTTTTGACGAATACTATCTTCTGATTCTTTAAGTGTAAAATACACCACATTTTCACGTGTGGTCATACTTGAAGGTACATTACGTTCTTCGAGTTCGAATACATTCTCAATAAAATGGTGCTCTTGCTTTTGCAATACACCTGCTTGCGCACCTGCATCCATCACCGCAGAAATATCGTCAAAAGTAATATTATCTTCACGTGTCGTATTCACTTTGAACAGACGGAAAAGCAAGTTGGCAACTGCATTGATAAACCAAGCCAATGGCTTACAGACCACAATAAAAATCTGAATCGGGTTAATGACTGAAACAGCAATTTTTTCAGGTGCAATCATTGCCATACGTTTTGGCATCAGATCTGCAAACAGAATAAATAATGAAGTGACTAAGGTAAATGAAAGCGCAAAGCTGATGGTTTCAGCCCAAGGACCAGCGTAGAAACGTGAAACAAATTCAAAGAAATAAGGACGAAAAGCACCTTCACCTAAAATACCGCCTAGGATGGCAACAGCATTTAAGCCAATCTGCGACGCAGCAAAGAAATCAGCTGAATTTTGCTGTAAGTCGAGGACTTTCTGTGCGCGTTCATCACCTGATTCGGCAAGGATCTTGAGTTTGACTTTACGCGCACCTGCAAGTGCGATTTCAGTCAAAGATAAAAAACCTGCTCCTACAATAAGTACCGCGATGATGAGGATATTCTGGAAGAGGCTCACGAATCCACCTATGGATCATCATTATTATGAGATGTTGTTAATATGTCATAAATTAACACAAATAAAGGGAGGTAGTGTGTAAAACACTACCGATTTGAATTGAGTATAAGCTTGAAATGATAAGAATTTAAGTAAAATTCTATTAATATTGAGAAAAATGCGAATTATTTTGCATGAATTCACGATTTTCTTCTTCAATCATTTGGCGAGCAACATAGAGAATGAGTTGGCGTAACCAACGATGAGCTGGGTGATGGTGTAACAACGGACACCATGCCATTTTTAATTCAAATTCAGGAATATAAAATGGAGGGTCTTTAATCAATAAGTTTTGGCTTTTTGCTTGTAGGCGAGCAATGCGAGTCGGTAAGGTTGCAACCAAGTCAACATTTGAAGCCAATAATGCAGGCATTTGATAATGACGGGTAAATACTGAAATTTTACGTTTTTGCCCAATACGTTCTAAGGCCTGATCAATCCAGCCTAAACCTGCTTGTTTTTCAGGATTTACACCAAAGCCCACGCCCATACCCGTTTTAGATACCCAAATATGTTGTGCATCTAAATAGCTTTTGAGATTTAAATTATTTGCAGCAGGGTGTTTACCATTTAAAAGACATGAAAAGCTATCACGCCAAACAAGGACTTGATGGAAACTTTGTGGAATCTCATTGAAACGGTTGATCGCCAAATCAACCTTACCTTGTTCCATATCACGATATGACACATCACTTGGTGTTAAAAAGTCGAGAACTACATTGGGCGCTTCTGAACGTAAGGCTTTAACTAAGCGAGGAACAAGAGTCGCTTCGGCATAGTCTGACGTCATGATGCGGAAGACACGATTTGAGGTATAAGGGCGGAACTCGGTACGAGGTTCCAAAATCATCGACAAATCAGAAAGTGCATCACGAATACGGGGTTGTAATTCTAAAGCACGTTCTGTTGGTGTCATACCTTCAGAAGAACGAATCAATAAGGGATCATTAAATAAATTACGCAGACGACGTAAAATATTACTCATGGCAGGTTGGGTGACACCCAATTGTTCTGCGGCACGGGTGACATTTTTTTCACGTAAAAGAACGTCAAGGTAAATTAAGAGGTTGAGATCGACCCGCTCAAGATTCATAAAAAAAATACCGAAAATAAAATTTAAAAATCATTTTGGATTATGCCATAAGGAAATGGCTTTGTGTAAAAAGTAGAAGAAAAAACATCTAGCTTATCGGATGAGTATTATCATTTATTAAATTGATGTCAGTAAGTATCTAAGCATAGAGTAAATCACAGCAGTTTATAAATTTTATCAAAGCATTCATTATACAGTATAGCCTAAGCGCTTAGTTTGGAAATGAATAATAAACACAAGGTTTAGGTAAATTAATGAACAAGGAGGATAGGGGTGTTTTACGAATATTTTACTCGATAAAATGTGAAATCAAGTTTTTTGTTGATTGTTCAGACTTAAGTCTAATAAAGTAAAAATAACCAAATTGTATTATATCTATACAAATACTAAGGAATTATTTTTTGAAAAAGTTATTTAAAAATAATTATTTAAAATTTTGAAACATAATTATAATAAGACTTTGATCTACATATTTTTTAAATAAATACTGAGAATTAACTCAAAATATTGGATTAATTCTAGGAGTCAATCTAAGCTAAGTCCATAACAACGAAGTGTTCTAAATCTGAACAATTGAATACCGAGCAGGTTCAGCACTTCAATTGATGAAATCCTAATATTATTACAGGAACATATCATGTCTACATACTTAACAGCGATTGATGCAATCCGTGAATTAAAAGCAAAATTCGGAAGCACTTGGCGCGACATTAGCCCAGAAGATGCTGCGCGTATGCAAATGCAAAACCGTTTCAAAACTGGTTTAGACATTGCTAAATATACAGCTGCGATTATGCGTCGTGATATGGCTGCTTATGATGCTGACTCTAGCAAATACACTCAATCATTAGGTTGCTGGCACGGTTTCATCGCACAACAAAAAATGATTGCGAACAAAAAATACTTCGGTACAACTGAACGTCGTTATATCTACCTTTCTGGTTGGATGGTTGCTGCGCTTCGTTCAGAATTTGGTCCACTTCCTGACCAATCTATGCACGAAAAAACTTCAGTTCCAGCATTAATCGAAGAAATCTATACTTTCCTTCGTCAAGCTGATGCGAAAGAATTAAACGATTTGTTCCGTGCGCTTAAAAAAGCAAACGAAGCTGGTGATACTGCTAAAGCCGCTGAAATCACTGCTCAAATCGACGGTTTCCAAACTCACGTTGTGCCAATTATTGCTGACATCGACGCTGGTTTCGGTAACGAAGAAGCGACTTACTTACTTGCTCGTAAAATGATCGAAGCTGGTGCTTGTGCACTTCAAATCGAAAACCAAGTATCTGATGCTAAACAATGTGGTCACCAAGCTGGTAAAGTAACAGTTCCACATGAAGACTTCATCGCTAAAATCCATGCATTACGTTATGCATTCTTAGAAATGGGTCTTGATGACGGTATCATCGTTGCGCGTACTGACTCTGAAGGCGCTGACTTGACTCAAAAAATCCCAGTGGTTAAAGAGCCAGGCGACATCGCTTCTCAATACATCAGCTACTTAGACACAGTTGAAATCGACATCGCTGATGCTCAAGAAGACGAAATCCTAATCAAACGTAACGGTAAATTACACCGTCCTAAGCGTTTAGCTTCTGGCTTGTATCAGTTCCGTGAAGGCACTCAAATTGACCGCGTTGTACTTGACTGTGTGTCTAGCTTACAAAACGGTGCTGACCTTCTTTGGATCGAAACTGCGACTCCAAACGTTGAAGAAATCGCTCACATGGTGAACCGTGTTAAAGAAACAGTTCCAAATGCGAAACTTGTTTATAACAACTCTCCATCATTCAACTGGACTTTAAACTTCCGTCAGCAAGCATACGACCGTTGGGTTGCTGAAGGTAAAGACGTTTCTGCTTACGACCGTGCTAAATTAATGAGCGCTGAGTACGATGCAACTGAATTAGCTGCTGATGCTGATGAAAAAGTTCGTACATTCCAAGCTGATGCTTCTCGTGAAGCGGGTGTGTTCCATCACTTGATCACACTTCCAACTTACCACACAGCTGCTCTTTCTACGCATGAGCTTGCTCAAGGTTACTTCGGCGACCAAGGTATGCTTGCTTATGTTGCTGGCGTTCAACGTAAAGAGATCCGCGGTACGATCGCTTGTGTTAAACACCAAGCAATGGCTGGTTCTGACATCGGTGATGATCACAAAGAAATCTTCTCTGGTGACAACGCTCTTAAAGCGCACGACGATGCTAAAAACACAATGAACCAATTCGCTGCTCACTAAGCTCTGAATTGATTCGAAGAAAACCCAGCGAAAGCTGGGTTTTTTATGGTCTGTACTTTTTTGATGGGTTAATTCTATTAAACACAGAATATGTTGAAAGTTGGTATTGGCGTATTGAAATGGGCTAGATTAAGGCTTTTGACTTGTATTGATGCCATTATGGTTATTTCGTTAGAAAATTATGTCGATAACTGTAAATTCAAATATTTAGTTTGGGTCTAGATGATTCGTATTTAAATGATCAAAGGTATCTAGAGTGAAGTTTATAGATCAGCGCAAAATGATGAGCATAAAAAAGGGAAGTTCATTTAGCTTCCCTTTATTTATTCACTAAAAATATTAAGCAAATTTAGCCAATACTTCTAAGAAACCTTCTTTTTGACGAGGATACTGTGCAATCACGTCATGAATGCGTTGACCTTCTGGATTAGTCGCATTGACATCGCGTCCATCTGCAATGAATTTAGTCAATAAGCGCGCATAGTCGAAAGGACGCATGTGTTTAAATGCATGATAAAGCACATGGAAATCACCATTCACACCTTCAGGCGGTAATTGATCCAAATAGGCAAATACACGCTCGTCTGACCATTCTTCATTGAACGTTGCTGGCTGTGAAAGTGCCATAACAGCATCTCCTCAAAATAATTAATTGTTTGACTTATCTCAATATTATAAAAGCATTTTCAGATCGTATTAGAATGAAAACAGCAATGTTTCTATGAAATTCGTCTATGAAAAAGGGCAAAAATATGGGCAGAAAAAACCTTTTTAGCTCGATCTGCCCACTCGAAGCACAGCTTCTCGTCTTGCGACTGGGCAAATCCTTAAAGTGTTGCTTTAAGTTTGCTAATCCAGTCCACTCGAAGCACAACTTCTCGTCTTGCGACTGGGCAAAGCAGCGCTTTGCTATCCCAGTCTCATATTTTGCCCTGAATCAATTCACTTGACTAATCAATAATGAAATTAACGTTCTTCAGGTAAATTGATATTCATTTCCAACATTTCAATGTTAGCTTCTGAACGAACTTGCATTTGAATATGCTGCTCATCCACACCACGTACATAACGATTGACCACTTGCATGATTTCTTTCTTCATTTGATCAATCTTATCTTGGCTCAGGCGTTTACCCAAGCCATTTTCAGAAGCAACGATAACTTTTAAGCGATCTTTAGCAGTTTGGGCGCTAGATGGTTTGTCATCATTGCTAAAAAGTTTACTCCAAAATCCTGCCATTTCTACGCTCCAAATAGACGTGCTAACCAACCCTTAGGTTTCACTGTAATATGACGATAAGGACGCTCCTCACCTAGGAAACGTGCAACAAGGTCATCATAAGCCTGACCTGCGCTTGCATCTTGATAAAGAATAACAGGCTTACCTTCGTTCGATGCTTGCAATACGCTTGGGCATTCAGGAATTACACCTAAAGTTGGTACACGTAAAATATCTTTAGAAATATCATCAATCGTTAACATTTCTTGTTTATCAGCACGTTCAGGGTTGAAACGAGTGATACATAAATGCTTACGTACACGACCTTCGTTGTTTTCAACTTTCTTGGTTTTGCTGTCCAACATACCGATAATACGATCTGAATCTCGTACAGAAGAGATTTCTGGATTCGTCACGATGATTGCTTCATCTGCATGATACATGGCAAGAATCGCACCACGTTCAATACCCGCAGGTGAGTCACAAATAATGTAATCAAACTCTTGTGATAGTTCATCGATAACACGAGCTACACCTTCATCGGTCAAAGCATCTTTATCGCGTGTTTGTGATGCAGGAAGAATATATAAATTTTCGATATCTTTATCGCGAATCAATGCTTGTTGTAAACGTGCTTCATTATTTAAAACGTTTACGAAGTCATATACAACACGACGTTCACAACCCATGATCAAGTCTAAGTTACGTAAACCTACGTCAAAATCAATCACAACAGTTTTATGACCACGAAGGGCAAGTCCTGTTGCAAAAGATGCGCTCGTTGTAGTTTTACCTACACCGCCTTTGCCTGATGTAACGACAACAATTTTGGCCACCGAATCCACTCCTATTATGGTCATCCACCCGTTTAAACGAGTTTTATATGGTGTTTAATTTATACCTTAAAATTGCAAAGCTTCAAATACAAGCTCTTGCTGATCATTTAAGTGAATATGTACAGATTTTTTAATTACATCTGGCGGGATGTCATCTGCGACACAATATGTCCCTGCAATCGAAACCAATTCGGCTTCTAGTGAGTGACAAAAAATTCTTGCAGTTGTGTTACCACCTGCACCTGCAATGACTCTACCACGAACACTTCCGTAGATATGTATATTTCCTGAAGCAATCACTTCTGAGCCACTATTAATCCCAGCATTGAGAATAATGTCACCATGGTCTTGTACAAGGCATTGACCTGTTCTTAAAATTTCATCATGGTAAGAGGTGATGTGACTGACTTTTTTAGCGGGTTCAGCATTGACATGATTCACTTGCGTTGTTGATGCTGTTGGTTCTTTTACAGGCGTTTCAACCACTTGTTCTTTTGTCGCTTTAATCCGTTGTAATGGTCTGTCTGCTGCTAATACTGGAAATTGAATTGCACGTGCTTGGTCACCCAATAAGCCATCAATCACAGCCATAGGCTGTAAATCTAAGCTGATTAACAATTGAATAAGCGCAATAAGCTCTTGTTCAACAGTCGTGTCAATAATAACTAAAGCCCCTTGATAAGAGGTTTCGTTCATCATTGAATTTAATTGCTGGCGGATGGCATCATGATCATTTGTATCAAAGGTTAATCGGGTAAAATTAACCATTCTGCCAGTAATCCGTATATCAGCCATAGTGATTCCTTAATAGGCTTGTGACCTAAATTCTTCTATCTAAAAGTCAAATGGTGAAATTGAGCAAATGCTAGAGCATATTGAATGATTTCTCTAGTAAAGATACAAATATTTTCAATGAATTGCTTATTCTTTCGCTTGATCATTTTTTTCTAATTCAATTTGCCACTGTTTTACTTTCACTTGTTGCCTAACTGATTCTAAACTTTCATAGACTACAGATTCAACCAGTTCTTCAAGCTTTTGATTATCAATATTTAACTGACTTAATTTAGTTGAGATCAATTGATAGGTTGAATTTGGGCTTTGTACATTTCCTTGGGTGAATGGATCAATGAGACCTTGAGTAATATTTTCACCCAATTGTTGCCCGATATTTTGAATTTGATTTTCAATCATGCTACCTGCAATTGGAATGAGGCGTAACAGTTGGGTCAATTGTGGCGTGTCTTCAATAGCTTGGCGGACAATTTGTCCAACACCATTGGTGATTGCTGTGTTTTGTGCTTTTAATTCAGTGGCTAAAGCCTCTTGCAAAATTTCTGCTAATGTTTGTGCAAATTGCTCTCGGTGATGATCTACCAGATTATGGATAATCTTTTTATGCGTCGAACTGGTGTTTAATTCATGTTTGATACTATCAATCACTGTGATGACAACACGATCTGAAATTTCCTCCATCACCACACGGTAATAGAACAATACACGTTTCATAATACTATCTGGAACTACTTTATAACCGAGTTCATGGAAACGATAGGCAATAATGCCGACACGGATTAAACGTAAAAAACGTAAGTATGGATTGATGGCTAAAATTTCATACCAATGAATAAAAGGAAAGAAGAACCAACGTGCATGATGTTTATTGATAATCGCAATGAACCAACGAATACCGAGCTCTGCAATTAAAAAGGTAATAAACCAACTTTCAGTTTTGACAACCCAAGGATATAGATCAGTTTTGTAATAATGTAAGACTTGTGGAAGTTGGATTTCGTTAAAAAACCAATTTCCAAATTCACTCATTAGAAATGCATTGGCACTCAAACAGAACAAGTTAAACACGATGATAAACATCATAAAGATGTCATAACCAAAAGCGATCCACCAACCAACCGTTTTCTCTACTTTTGGTGCTTCTATGTTGTCTTGATCTGTGGCTTGTTCTGTCATACCAATCCTTTGTTATTTCTGAGTTATTTTTAATTTTTCATCGAAATGAATTTAATTTTTGTATTTTTGTTTCATTTGGGAAATGAGTTGGTCTTTTTCAGTCCAAAGTTCATCGACCCAAATTTGAAAACGTTCACGGTATTCTGCATCATCTTCATAGTTACCGCCAAGTACCCAATCAGGAATATTGATTCTACGCATATTGACGGCAATACGAGGAACTTCACCTAGCCAAAACTCACCATATCCTGGCGCACCATCAGGATAAACAATCGTCATATCGACCAATGCATCGATTTTATCACCTAAAATATTGAGTGCTAAGGCTAATCCGCCTGCTTTAGGTTTGAGTAGATTGGTATAAGGTGATTTTTGCTGCGCATGTTTTTCTGGTGTAAAACGTGTCCCTTCAAGATAATTCAGCAAGGTAAAAGGTTGACTTAATAACTGTTCACAAGCATTGCGAGCTTCTTCCATATCACGATGTTTCAGTTCAGGGTTTTTCGCAATTTGTTCTTTCGTGTGACGCTTCATCATTGGAAAGCCTAAAATCTTAAAGGCTTGTCCCACGAATGGAATGAAAATGAGCTCCCATTTAGTAAAGAAACGAGTGAGTGGCATACGGGTTAGACCAAAGTATTGATTCACTGTGGTATCCACCCAACTTTGATGATTACAGGTCATCAGATAACGACCTTGCATATTTAAGTCGAGGTTTTCATCGACAGAAATGTCCCATTTCGTTTCAGGAAGTACATGATCAATCAACCAGTTATTGACACTTAACCAACTATTTGTAATGTTAATATTGGTTTCATCGACTTTTTTGGATTTTTTAAAAAATTTCGTGAAGCCTAAAGCCAAAACAGGCGGTCCATGAAAGAAAGTGCTACCCGTAATCACAGTACCAACGGTTAAACCTTTCGTAATTTTTTTTAAAATAGGTTGCTTCTGCTGTTGAGATGACATAGAACAGTCCTAATCTTGGATTGAGAAGATAAGTTCAATTATGCAATATAGTCGTTGTGACTGAATTTAAAAAGACACAATTCATCACTATGTATAAATTATGGCGTTCAGTTTGTAAAATGAGATCAAAATATTACAAAATGTTAAAAAAAAAGCGCTTTTTAACAAAATACATATAGTGAGACTTTGTTTTTTATACCAAAATTACTTCAACAAAAAACACAACTTGGAGGCATGTCATGCGTGCACTAGTAATTACAACTTTAACAGCAGGGGCTCTCGTACTTTCTGGCTGTCAAACAACTGGTAATAATATCGGCGGTATGGAATACGATAAAGCTGCTTTAGGTGGTTTGATCGGTGCGGCAGCAGGCTATGGTTTGTCTCGTGGTAATGCAAATACTTCTGCGCAAAACAACCGTGCAGCAGCGATTGGTGCTTTAGTTGGTGCTGGCGCAGGTGCTTATTTAGATAATAAAGAGAAGAAACTTCGTCAACAAATGCAAGGTACTGGTGTAGACGTTAACCGTAATCCAGATGGTTCAGTGTCTTTAATTATGCCGGGTAGTATTACGTTTGATACAAATAAATCAAATATTAAGCCTAACTTCTACGGTACTTTAAACAAAGTTGTTCAAACTTTGAAAGAAGACAACAAGAGTGTAATTCTTGTTACTGGTTATACAGATAACACAGGTAACGATGCAATTAACATTCCATTGTCACAAAACCGTGCTGCGTCTGTAGCAAGCTACTTGAAAGGTCAAGGTGTTTCTAGCCGTATCGACACTCAAGGCTATGGTTCACAAAACCCAATCGCAGATAACTCAACTGCTGCTGGTCGTGAACAAAACCGTCGTGTAGAAATCAGCATCTATGCTGCGAGCTAATTCGCATTACATGAAGAAGTTAGTAAAAACTTATTAATTTCTTGATGGTGTTGTTGAAAAAGGAATCATAGACTTTTTATGGTTCCTTTTTTTATTCTGTGAGTCATATTTCGAGCGTAGAATTACAGCTAATCGAATTTAAAATAAAAATGCATTCACTGTATTTGAAGATAAGTTATTAATAAATTTTAAATTTAATCATTAAGAAGACGCTCTCCAATTTATGAAAATGGTGAGCTGACAACTCAATACATGTAGTTCGGTGTCTTAAAATTCACATCAAGCATTTTGCAAGTCCTCGTTAGATGACTATAATCAAGCGCGAAGTTTTTAGAGGATGAACAATGTCGAAAGCAAGTCAACTGAATGACAAGCAACTTGAAGCCATGAAATATACTCAAGGACCCTTGTTAGTACTTGCGGGGGCAGGTTCAGGTAAAACCTCAGTAATTACAAGAAAAATTGCATACTTAGTTCAGCAGTGTGGCATTCCGGCACATCGTATTACGGCGATGACATTTACCAATAAAGCGGCACGTGAAATGAAAGAACGTGTGGGTAAATTGCTAGGTAAAGAAGAGGGTAAGGGGCTTTCGGTTTCGACTTTCCATACTTTCGGTCTAAATTTATTACGTATAGAGCTTAAAAATACGCCATTAAAAGCCAATTTCTCTATTTTGGATGCAGACGACTGTAAACGCATTTTGATGGATTTGATGCATCGTGACAATTTGTCGGGTGCTGAAAGTAAAGATTTGATCGCCAAAGCTATGAAGAAAATTTCAGATTGGAAAAACGATCTAATTCTTCCTGAGCAAGCACATACGACTTGTGAAACCACTGAAGATGTACAATTTGCGCATTTGTATCAACTCTATGAGCGTAATTTACGTGCTTATAATGCAGTGGATTTTGATGATTTGATTGTTATGCCAACGCGCCTTTTGCAGGATAATGCAGAGGTTCGTGATCGTTGGCAAAATCGTGTTCGTTATTTATTGGTCGATGAATATCAAGATACTAACACCGCACAGTATATTTTAGTAAAATTACTGGTAGGCGTGATGGGACAATTCACTGCGGTAGGTGATGATGACCAATCCATTTATGCATGGCGTGGTGCAAAGCCTGAAAATATGGCGTTGCTAAAAGATGATTTCCGCAATTTAAAAGTTATCAAACTTGAACAAAACTATCGTTCAACCAGTCGTATTTTAAAAGCTGCCAACCATGTGATTGATAACAATCCGCATATTTTTGACAAAAAATTGTGGAGTGATAAAGGTCACGGTGAAGTCATTCGAATTATTACTTGCCGTAATGATGATGATGAGTCTGAGCGTGTAGTCAAAGATTTATTGACCCATAAACTCATGAATGGGAAAAATTGGAAAGATTACGCCGTATTGTATCGTGGTAACTTCCAAGCACGTGTTCTAGAAACACAGCTTCGTCAAATGCAGATTCCTTATAAACTTTCAGGTGGTCAATCGTTCTTTGGACGTGCTGAAATTAAGGACATCATGAGTTATTTGCGTGTCATCATTAATCCTGAAGATGACAGTGCATTCTTACGCATTATCAATACACCAAAACGTGCGATTGGCCCTGTGACGCTTGAAAAGCTAGGATTATTCGCTCAAGAAAATCATCTTTCACTATTGGCTGCGGCGAATGATCAACGTTTAACAATGGTGATGCCAAAGAAAGCAACCACGCAATTGGCAGAGTTTGCCGATTTTATTAACAACTTCACACGTGAATTGTTAGATGATGATGAGCCTGTACCGAAAATTCGTCAGATGATGATGGAAGCGGGCTATATTGATTATTTAAAAGAAACGGCTGCCACTCCAGCACAGGAAAAAACCAAACTCGATAACGTGGAAATGTTGTATAGCAGCATCCAGAGTTTGATTAACCGTGCGGAAGATGTGGATGAAAAAAATATTGAAAGTGTGATTCGTAAAATGGTGTTACTCGATATGCTTGAGCAACAGCAGGAAGAAGAAGACACAGATAAAGTCAATTTACTCACGCTACATGCTTCAAAAGGTTTGGAATTTCCATTCGTTTACATCATGGGCTTAGAAGAAGAATTACTTCCACATAAAAACTCGATTGCAGCTGAAACGATCGAGGAAGAACGTCGTTTGATGTATGTGGGGATTACCCGTGCGCAACAAGGCTTAACGCTGACATTGGCAGAGCAACGTAAAAATGGTGGTCAGATGAAGCAAATGACGCCAAGTCGTTTCTTAGATGAGTTGCCACAAGATGAGTTGGATTGGCTAGGGCGTAAGAAAAAGCTAGCGGAAAATGTCGATCCTAAGCAGCAAGCACAGCAATATCTGCAAAATTTAAAAGCATTATTGAAAAAATAATTGCGAATGATCTCAGGTTTATATTCACTCTTGGTCTTTGAAGCAAAAGATTAAGGGTGCTTTATTTAAAATTTCCACGTTTAATTTCAATAGGATTTCAAAATGAAAGTTCAGGTAAAAGTACTTGATACACGTTTAGGTCAAGAATGGCCAATGCCAACTTATGCAACAACGGGTTCAGCAGGTTTGGACTTACGTGCTTGTGTTGAAGAGGCGATTCAAATTGAGCCAGGTCAAACTGTTTTGGTCAAAACAGGGATGGCAATTTATATCGAAGATCCGAATTTTGCAGGTTTAATCTTGCCTCGTTCAGGCTTAGGTCATAAACACGGCATTGTTTTAGGTAACTTAGTGGGTTTGATTGATTCAGATTATCAAGGCGAACTGATGGTTTCTGTATGGAATCGTAGTCAAACAACATTTACTTTAGAGCCAGGTGAGCGTTTGGCTCAATACGTTCTTGTTCCTGTAATTCAAGCGCAATTTGATATTGTGAATGAGTTTGAAGCAACTGAGCGCGGTGCAGGTGGTTTTGGTCATACGGGTAAAAATTAAAAAAATTACTTGATCATAAAGCCTGCAAAATGTGGGCTTTATTGATGATTTTCTAGTTTTTAACAAAATAAATATAAACAAAATATGCACTTTGAATATATTATTATGCGTTAATATATATGATTGCCTCTGACCCAAAGATATAGCTTTCACATAAATGATTTAACTTTTTATTCCAAAAGTTTAGAAATTGAATCAACATAAAGGGTTAAGCGAATAGAAGTTTTGCTTATGAATAAAATGTATAATTTTCCATTCCAAATTTTCCGTGCCTATGATATTCGCGGAAAAGTTGAAATGATGCAGCCTGAGCTCATTCAGGGAATTGCAAATGCTTTGGCGAGTCAATTTATTGAAAAAGGTCAAACTGAGGTTAGCTTAGGTTATGATGCACGTTTAAGCAGCCCAATATTTGCACAATTAATAAAACAAGTTTTTGAAAATAATAATATTCAGGTTACTGAAATTGGATGTTGTTCTACCCCACAACTGTACTTTGCTGCACGTAGCACGCAAGGGAACGGTATTATGGTGACTGCAAGTCATAATCCGAAAACAGATAATGGCATAAAATGGATTATTCAGTCTGAACCGCCATCACCTGAAATGATTCAAAAAATTGGCATACTGACTTCTGCGTATTTACAAGGCGAAAAACATTCAGATTTAGAAAGTAATTTTAAAATCTCGCATCAAATCAAATCTGAATATTGTCTTTCATATCAACATGCTATTTTAAAAGATATTCATTTAACTCGACCTTTAAAAGTCGTAATTGATGGCTTAAATGGCTCTGCAGGTTTTTGTGCCAATTTGATCTTAAAGAAATTGGGTTGTGAAGTTGTCGCTATTCGTTGTAATGCAGATGGTAATTTTCCTGATCATGCGCCAGACCCATCACAAGCTACACATTTAGAATTACTGCGTCAAAATGTTCTCAATCACCAAGCGGATATTGGCATTGCTTTAGATGGTGATGGTGATCGTGTGGTATTGTTGGATGAAAATGCCCACATTATTTCAGCAGATCGTTTATTGGCACTGTTTGCGCAGATTTGTTTGAAAGATCATCCACAACATGAAATTGTATTTGATGTGAAGTGTTCTTCAATGGTACGTCAAGCGGTTGAGCATTTGGGTGGAAAAGCCAAAATGATCCGCACAGGAAGTAGTTTTCTACGCAAATATATGTCGCAATCTAAAGGTCTAGCGGTCTTTGGTGGAGAATATGCAGGGCATTATGTCTTTAATGATGGTCGTGGTATGGGCTATGACGATGGCTTATATGCTGCGCTACGTGTCATGGAATATATGTGTGGGTTTCCTTATGCGACATTATCAGAAATTTTAAACGATTACCCAGATCGTTTTTATACTGAAGATACTTACATCAGTACTCATCATACCGACCCTAAAACTGTACTCAATGAAATTGAAACTTTAAGCCAAAGTTTCGGTGCTGAATTAAGTAAAATAGATGGGATACGCCTCGATTTTGAACATGGTTTTGGGATTATTCGAGCATCGAATACTGGTGAATATTTCACAGTACGTTTTGATGCAGATTGTCCAAATCGTTTAGATGAAATTCGTCAGACATTTGCGTCTATGCTCAGTGATCGTTATCCTATGATCGCTCAAGATATTCTACGAGCACATTGACTGTTTTATTTTCAATATCTTCAGTCTAATTCCTACAGTTTATTAAGGAGAGGCGAATGTCACATCAGCATACTGGCATCGACAAAGCACAAATATTGACTGAAGCTTTGCCGTACATTCAACGTTTTTCAGGTAAAACGCTGGTGGTGAAATACGGTGGCAATGCAATGACTGATCCAGCTTTGGAAAGTTCATTTGCGCGCGATATCGTGTTACTCAAAACTGTAGGTTTAAACCCTATCGTGGTGCATGGTGGTGGCCCACAAGTCGATTCATTATTAAAACAATTAGGTCGTGAATCTGACCGTATTGATGGAATGCGTGTAACCGACCCTGAAACCATGGAAGTGGTTGAAATGGTCTTGGGCGGTAGTGTGAATAAATCGATTGTCAATCTGATCAATAAGCACGGTGGTCGTGCGATTGGTCTTACTGGTAAAGATGGTAATTTGCTCCGCGCTAAAAAATTACTGATGGAAAAGACACAAGATGACGGTTCAGTGACTCAAATTGATTTAGGTTTGGTTGGTGAAGTCGTGGGTGTTAAAACTGACGTTTTAGAAATGTTCACCCAAAGTGATTTTATTCCCGTGATTGCACCTTTGGGTGTAGATGAAGATGGTCAAACCTATAATATCAATGCTGATCTCGTCGCAGGTAAAGTTGCTGAAGCCTTGGGTGCTGAAAAACTCATTCTATTAACCAATATCACGGGCGTGTTGGATGAGAATAAAAATCTGCTTACAGGTCTAAGCACGCAAGAAGTTGATCGCTTGATCGAAACAGGTGTGATCTATGGTGGTATGATTCCAAAAGTCGGTTGTGCGCTAGATGCTGTAAAAGGTGGTGTGGTGAGTGCGCATATTGTTGATGGTCGTGTGCCACATGCAACTTTATTGGAAATCTTCACCGATCATGGTGTAGGGACGTTGATTACCAATCGTGCCAAAGCACATTAATTATTTATTTCCTGCGCTCTGACTCTACTCTATATTTAAACTCTTTCCTAAATGGGGGAGAGTTTTTTATTTTTATCTTAGCTAAAAATAAAAAGTTTCTTTCAAACTTGAATGACCATTTATAAGCTGTTTTAAAACGTTCATTATTTCGTCACATCTTTGTCATGTGGATTGCCTAGTGTTAATAAAAGCACAAGGAGCAGAAAATATGTTCGCAAAATTAAATCAAGTTCGTCAAAATTTTAGTATTCCTTTACCACTTCCAAAACCTAAAAAAGCACAATCACAATATAAATTTGAATGGGTCGAAGACCTTAAAACGCTCAAAGAAGTACAAAAATTCCGTGCAGTTCAATTCGCAGATCAATTTGGCATTACATTTGAAAATGGTTTAGATCAAGATTTGTATGATCTTGATTGTGAGCATGCAGTACTGCGTGACAAATGGAGCAATGAAATCGTGGCGTATACACGATTAAAGTTGGTACAAGGTCATGAGTTGGCACAAAGCTATAGTGCACAAGAGTTTGATGTTTCTCAATTTTCAAATCTTAGTAATATCGTAGAAATTGGTCGTACTTGTGTGCATCCACGTTATCGTAATGGACGTGCATTATCGATGTTATGGTTACATTTAGTACCTACAGTTCTGTGGAAAATGAAAGCCAAACATTTAATGGGCTGTGTCAGTATTCGTTTAGAAGACAATAAAGCACGTGCTTACTATACCCACCAACATCTAAAAAAAATGTCTGCGCAACAATCAATTGATGTAAAAGCAAAACCTGCTTTTGAACCAACGCATCCTGAATATAGTTTTCCGCAAGATGAACGCATCCCGAAATTGTTTGATGTTTATTTAAAAATGAATGCACGTCTATCTAAGCAAGCCTTTCATGATGAATCATTTAACTGTCTAGATTATTTTGTATTTTTAGATGTTAATGAAGTAGCGAAAAATTTTGTGTTAAATAAAATGGTTAATCGCTAAGTGTTTTGATCTGTATTACAAAGTAAACGAGAATGCTTTTCTTATAAAAAATAGAAATGCATTCTCAATTCAATTAATAACTGATGTTACGTATTTAAAGAATGTTTAAAAACTGAGAGTGCTCAACACGTTGACTATCACAACAAAATTCTTGAGCTAGCACAGCCCCATCTGCCTTGCAAAGTTTAGTTCAATTTGTGTAGGCGATACTTACTTTTCAAGGATGAAAAGTAACAAAAATCCTTTGTTGGGCGAGGGGTATATCCTATACCCCCGCCCAACGGCGACATCTGTGTCGCCTATCGCGATAGTACCTCTGATTTGAAATCTACAATCACTAATTATTTTTTGATACTCATTGATGATAATCAGCTACGCATTAAGCATCATTCATCCATAAACAAATCATTGGTCGAATATGACTTCATTTGCAGTAAATATCAGTGATTGAGATTTGCAAGCTTGTGACGACTCATGCACAATATTCATATAACTAAAATGCTGTATGAATGAATCAATTATGTGTCAATTACTTGGAATGAACTGTGCTGCACCGACGGATATTACCTTTTCTTTTAAAGGTTTTTCGCAACGCGCAGGAATAACATCTGATCATTCTGATGGTTTCGGAATTGCTTTTTTTGAAGATAAAGCATGTCGATTATTTGTCGATAATCAATCGGCTGTTGAGTCTCCTATTGCTGAATTAGTACGTAATTACCCGATTAAATCACGCAATGTGATTGCCCATATTCGCAAAGCAACGCAAGGTAAAATTACTTTAGAAAACTCACATCCTTTCATGCGAGAGTTGTGGGGTAGACAATGGATTTTTGCCCACAATGGTGATTTACATCATTTTAATCCGCATTTATCAGGGCGTTTTACGCCAGTAGGTAGTACGGATAGTGAATTAGCATTTTGTTATTTGCTTGAACAGTTGGTACTTCGTTTTGGATATTTTGAGCCAAGTTTGAATGATATATTTTCTTTACTTGAAGAAATTTCTCCGAAGATCGCAGAGCATGGGACATTCAACTTTTGTCTTTCCAATGGGCAAGCACTTTTCACTTATGCAACGACGAAGCTGCATTGGATTGTTCGTGAGTACCCATTCACTTACGCGCGTTTAGTCGATATTGATGTCGATATTGATTTTAGTCAATTTACCACCAAAGAAGACCGTGTTGCTGTGATTACCACTGAGCCACTGACTGAAAATGAAGTATGGACAGCGTATCAGCCAGGTGAAATGATTTTATTTAAAGAAGGTCAGATGGTGAAAACTGCAACAACACGAGTGGAACGACTGATTCGTGAAGCAGCAGATCCGAGTTTGGTGCGAAAAACTAAAGCGGATCAGTATTAATTTTAAGCATTAATATAAAAGGAGTAGTGATATTGAAAGTCATTACTTCTTTTTAAATGTATAGAGACAGAAAATAAATACAGCTCCTCATTTTTAAATGGTAAATTGAATTATTCATATACATGTCTTTTAAATATTTAAAAGGATGGGTCATTGAAAATATTTTCATTCATAATTAAATATTAATAAAAACCATTTGGGATTTAATTAAATTAAACTATATATTTAAAACTTAAAACAATTTTGAGCGATTGTGATTATGATCACGATTCAAATTGGTTAAATAATATCTTACTCTTTTACTTTGAATTAAAATAATTAACACATATAAACAATGGTTTAAACTTTAATGCAGACTTTTTTATTAATTCCGAGTAATACAGTTCATTTTTATTTGAATTAATAGTCGCTATGATGGCTTCGAAATATGAAGACATTATTTTTTTTAAGGTGGTCGTATGAAGATGAAATGGATTCCAGAATATAATACTGGTATCGATGTGATTGACGATCAGCATAAAAGGATTTTGGATTACATCAATGAAATTGATGAAATTGGTATTGCAACGGATCGTGCGCGTATTAAGCAAATTCTTGATAATATTATTGACTATACTCAATCGCATTTTACTTTTGAGGAAAGTTTGCAAGAAGAAGCGGGTTATAAATATCGTGTTCCACATAAACGTGTGCATGATTTATTTATTAAACGTATTGAAAGCTATCGTACGAGTTTTGAGCAAGGTAATTCGATTGAAAAAGAATTACATGAAGTGCTTTCAAAATGGTTAATTAACCATATTCAACACGATGATGCAGATTATGTCGGCGCTGTGAAATTGAATATGATGGGCATTATTAAAGAAAACGAGAAGAAAAAAGGTAAGAATTGGTTTGCAAGATTCTTCTCATAATATCGAATCAATGCTGGTAATATAACGGCAATATTTGAATGAATTATGGAAGTGACCAACTCTCTAACTAAAAAAATTCAGAGGGTATAAAAAGAAAGTGGATAGATTATAAAAAATCTAGCGCAGCAAATCATCGAGGGGTGATTTGCTTTTTTCTTTTGCGATGTTCTTTTATGTTTTGATTTTCAGCAACGAGAAAGGCAAAATAGCAGAACTTTTTACGAAACACCTCATGCAGGATTATTCTATGTCACGATGGTTATCGCCGCTCATGGCATTTTGTCTCTCATTTATGATTATTGCAGGCTTGGCACCAAGTTTGGGTATTCAGCTTGATCGACAAATTGATTTTTGGATATTGTGGTTAGTGTCAATGCTGATCTTGGCATTGCCGATTACTTATTTAGAAGTAGCATTGGCAAAGCGTTCGAAAACAACCGCGCTGAATGCGTTGTCGAGTTTAACGCGTGATGCAGATGCATCTCAATCATGGCGTATTGTAGGGTGGTTGGCTGTCGTATTCATTCCGTTCCTTGCGGGTGGAATCTTATCTAATATTAGTCAAAGTGCTGTACAGTTCGCACAGTTACCTGTCGCGACGAATATCGCATTTGTCGGCGTTGCTGTTGTGGCATTCGCACTTTCATTTGTTCCTCGTCAAATCTTAATTGCTTTGACAGCGGTCGGTGTTGTGTTGTCGTTAGTTGTTGCCAATGTCTTTGGAACGAATTTACAAGCATGGCACGTGACACCTGTTGAGTTCAGTGAATGGGGTAAAGCGAGTATTTTAGCGCTTGTAGCGACTGGTTTAGGTTTAGGTCTGTATTGGCAAACCAGTTTGTTGAATACACAACAACATAATGAAGCATCGAAAACAGCTTTACCGATTTGGGTCGCGCAAATTTTAGCTGTGATTGCATTTGGTTTCTTTGCAGTTTCAGCGCAAATTCCAGCTTATACCTTATTATTTACAGCCATTGTTTCTGCTGCATTGTTGTTGCAACTGGCAAAAGAACAATTGGCACAGCGTCAAACTTCGATTGTGATTCAATTTGTCGTATTACTAGCAGCGTTGTTGGTTTGGGCAATTCCAAATATTTCGACGATCTTTAATCCATTGCTCATGTTATGGGGCTTAGTGATTTGTCTGATCTATGCAATCTTTGTGGGTTGGATCATGAAGATCAGTCATTTGCGTAAAGCCATGAATTTTAGCTCAGAAGCGTTCTATAATATTTGGCGTATTGCGGTACGTATTGTTATTCCTTTGGCAATTATCTTGGCAATCGTTGCCTATATTGGTCAATTGATTTAAAAATTAAAGGTGGGTGTGTGTCGAAAGTTTGGGTCGCATATGCTGCTGAAACGCAGCAATTTCACATTGAGTTACAATTTTGTGACGGTATGACGATTGCTGATGCGATTGCTCAAAGTGGTTTGGCTGCGCAGGTAGAATTACCTGAAAATTTTAGTTTTGGTATTTTTGGTGTGAAATGTAAAGATCAACAACAACTGCTAGCCGCAGGGGATCGTGTTGAAATATATAGAGCTTTAACGATTAATCCTAAAGATATTCGCCGTAATCGCGCCAAAGCGAATCCTGTAGGGCGTTATTGTCGTGGCAATCGTTACCAACAATTGCTATTCAAATAAGCAATTATTTCAATAATCGCTTTAAACAATTGAATGCATATAAAAAACCCCTCAATGAGGGGTTTCTTTTTATAGCAAAGTGTCTATAGTGGGGGCGCATTCAATATCGCTTCTTTAGAAGCTGGTAAGCCTGGTTGAGACTCTGGAATGGTTTCTAGGCCTTCGATTTGGGTGACTACACCTGCTTCATCGAAGTAAACCTTGAGATGTTGACCATGTGCTGCGGGAATCTTGGCTTTTTTTGCATAAGTTCCTGGGATATAGTTGTAAATGTAGTCCCATCGTCCTGGATTCATTGGATCTGTGACTGTTGGGCTGCCAAGCAAGAAACGGACTTGTTGGTAGTTCATACCGACTTGAATTTTTGAAGCTTGAGCTTGGGTTAAGGGTGTTCCTTGAGGAATATCGACTTTGTATACTCCAAATACTGAACAGCCACCAAGTAAAGAAGCGACGAATAACGTCAGCATGATTTTTTGCATTTTGCTACACTATCCCAAATTAATTATGATGCAATTGATCCACGGATAGATCATACTGCATCTCAACTCTGTTGCATATTCCAACTTAAAATTTGTTGAGAGACCTTTTTATATGCCTATTTCAAATCAAGATTTACGAAAAGCTGGACTTAAAGTTACCCTACCACGAATCAAGATTTTGGAATTATTAGAAAATTCAAGACAACACCACTTGAGCGCGGAAGACATTTATAAAACATTACTTGAGCAAGGTGAAGATGTCGGTTTGGCTACCGTATATCGTGTGTTAACACAATTCGAAGCTGCGGGTATTATTCAGCGTCATCATTTTGAAAACAATCACTCTGTTTTTGAAATTATGCAAGAAGATCATCATGATCATATTGTTTGTCAAAACTGTAATAAAGTTGTTGAATTTACTAATGATATTATCGAACATGAACAGCATGAAGTTGCAGATAAGCACGGTTTCAAATTGACTGGACATTCGTTGAATCTATACGGTTATTGTGATGCACCTGAATGTCAGGAAGCGTATCGTAAGCGCTAAAAATCACATAAATACAACAAATTAAAAAAGGGAGCTGAATGAATTCAGCTCCCTTTTTTATGACGTATTTGGCAATTGTGAAATCTATTGACCGTCGAAAGTTAATTTAGTATTTGCATTGAGCAGTTGCGTACCACCTTCTTCATCCAGTTTGATTTGTAGACGTAAATCATTTGGTGAATCTGCATGTTTCAGTGCATCTTTATAGGTGATTTGCCCTGCTTTATATAAGTCAAACAAGGCTTGGTCAAAGGTTTGCATCCCTAACTCACGTGAGCGTTTCATCAAATCTTTAATTTCGTGAATGTCACCTTTACGGATCAAATCAGAAATTAAAGGGGAGTTGATTAGAATTTCAATCGCAGCACGACGAGAGTTACCATCTGGTGTTGGAATCAATTGTTGCGCGATCATCGCTTTTAAATTCAGCGACAAGTCCATGAACAATTGGCTATGACGGTCAGATTCAAAGAAGTGAATAATACGATCAATGGCTTGGTTGGCGTTGTTGGCATGTAGTGTCGCAAAAACCAAGTGACCTGTTTCCGCAAAGGCAATCGCGTAATCCATGGTTTCACGAGAGCGAATCTCACCAATCAAAATCACATCAGGGGCTTGCCGTAAGGTATTTTTCAATGCAATTTCAAATGAATCGGTATCAATACCGACTTCACGTTGGGTGATAATACAACCCGCATGTTCATGCACAAATTCAATTGGGTCTTCAATGGTAATGATATGACCTTTGGAATTGTGATTACGGTAACCAATAATGGATGCTAGAGAGGTTGATTTACCTGTACCCGTCGCACCTACAAAGATAATAATGCCACGTTTGGTCATGGCTAAATCTTTTAGGATTGGTGGAAGTTTTAATTCTTCCATCGTTGGAATTTTGGTTTCAATACGACGTAAAACCATGCCTGGCAGATCACGTTGCTGAAATGCACTGACACGAAAACGTGCTGTCTTGTCTTTATTGGTAATTGCGAAGTTACACTCGCGTGTTTCGGCAAATTCTTTACGTTGCTTCTCACTCATAATTGAGTTGAGCAATTGCATGATGATTTCGCCATTCAACTTGGTTTTTACGACAGGTACGATTTGACCATTAATTTTCATTGATGGTTCAACATCAGCCGTAATAAATAAATCGGATGCTTTTTGCTCAATCATCATATTGAGCAAGTCATTAAAGTCCATCTTTAATTCCTAATTATCCATTTTTATAAGAATGATTCTGGTTGTTTTGCAGAATTTCGTGCAACTTGAGGGCTAATTACACCTTTAGATACCAGTGTTTTTAAACTTTGATCCAATGTCGTCATACCATAGTTTGCACCCGTTTGAATCGCAGAGTACATTTGAGCAACTTTGTTTTCACGGATTAAGTTACGGATTGCAGGAATACCGATCATGATTTCATGCGCGGCAACTCGTCCACCACCTGTTTTTTTCAGTAGACATTGAGAAATAACAGCTTGTAAGGATTCAGATAACATGGCACGAACCATGTCTTTTTCTTCAGCAGGGAATACGTCGATCACACGGTCAATGGTTTTTGCCGCAGACGTGGTGTGTAGCGTACCAAATACCAAGTGACCTGTTTCCGCAGCTGTGAGTGCCAAACGAATCGTTTCAAGGTCACGCATTTCCCCGACGAGGATGATGTCTGGGTCTTCACGAAGCGCCGAACGCAGTGCTTCATTAAAGCCATGGGTATCACGATGTACTTCACGCTGGTTGATCAAACATTTCTTCGATTGATGCACAAATTCAATAGGATCTTCGACTGTGAGGATGTGGTCATAACGATTGTCATTAATGAAATCAACCATTGCTGCTAAGGTTGTTGACTTACCAGAACCCGTTGGACCAGTGACAAGGATTAAGCCACGTGGTAATTCACAGAGATCTTTAAAGATTTGTCCTAGCCCTAAATCTTCCATTGTTAAAACTTTAGACGGAATGGTACGGAATACAGCACCTGCACCACGATTTTGGTTAAATGCGTTGACACGGAAACGGGCAACACCAGGGACTTCAAATGAAAAGTCAGTTTCTAATTGTTCTTCAAAATCACGACGCTGTTTATCATTCATGATGTCATAAACAAGGCGGTGAACATCTTTATGTTCTAAAGCTGGTAAATTGATACGGCGAACTTCACCATCCACACGAATCATCGGTGGCATACCAGCTGAAAGGTGTAAGTCTGATGCCCCGTTTTTGACAGAAAATGCCAATAATTCTGTAATATCCATAATGTCCCCGAATTTAAAGCTATTCACTTAATTATTTTGTAGAATAATAGTGCTTTTCACTCAGCATAACCAACAATTTCATCGCTTGGAAGCTGAATTTTTTTGGAAATGAGAATCCTATCAATGAATGATCTAAATCAAGCTCGAAATCATGTGTTAGAACAAATTCAGCAAGCCTGTTTGACAGCAAATCGAGATGTGAGTCAGGTGCAATTATTGGCAGTTTCAAAAACGCACCCCAGTGAAATGTTAAAAGCAATGTATGCAACAGGACAGCGCGCATTTGGGGAAAATTATTTGCAAGAAGCTTTGGATAAAATTGAAGCTTTAAGTGATTTAGAGATTGAGTGGCATTTTATCGGGCATGTGCAACGCAATAAGACCAAACATTTAGCTGAAAAATTTGCATGGGTACATGGGGTGGATCGTTTGATTATTGCTGAGCGTTTATCCAACCAACGAGAAGCGACACAAGTACCATTAAATATATGTTTACAAGTCAATATTGATGCTCAAGACACCAAGGATGGTTGCCAACCTGAAGAGGTCGCAGATTTAGTCGCTCAAATCAGCCGACTACCACATTTAAAATTACGTGGTTTGATGGTGATTCCTGCGCCAAACAATCCACAAGCTTTTTTAGATGCAAAAGCTTTATTTGAAAATGTTAAACCACAACATGCACATCCTGAAGATTGGGATACGTTGAGTATGGGAATGTCTGGCGATATGAGCGAGGCGATTGCTGCGGGTTCAACCATGGTTCGAGTGGGAACAGCATTATTTGGTTCGAGAGACTATTCAAAGTCGGTGTAGGTCAAAGTCAGTTTAGGGCTTTATTGTCATGATGTTTTGCCTCCTTTTAGAGGAGGCTTATTATGAAAGTGATTGTGGATAGCATTTGAGCATTTCTAATTAGTAGTCCTAATTAGCAGTCCCCCTCATCCTCTTGCGGAGTTACCTCCTCATCCCTGAGCCATATATGGCGCAAGAGAAGGAATTCTCGATACACTTCTGGGTTTAATATTCGAACATTTCATGACTTACGTAAGAGGTCTACGCATTTAGCAGGTCAAACATCCCATTTTTATATCATCCCTAATAACAGCAATTGCAAACTTGAGAACCCATGAGGTCATATTTGCCTTAATTATTAGACTTTGCCACTAAAGTTCAGTACAAAAATAACTCCAAAAGATTAGTTTAACGCGCAAGTATTTAAAAATTTCAGGGAAGTTTATGTCTGCATATTATCAATTGATTGATCGTCAAATCGATGCTCAAGGTGTGGTGACTGCTCATTATGTGTCAACCATGAATGCCCAAGGTGCATGGAATCCCAATGAACAACATATGGCACCTGCAACAGGAATTATTTGTGCAGAACTAGAACAATATGCACCACGTCAGCATATGCGCATCGGGCGAATTAGCCTCGATATTTATGGTTTGATTGCATTGGGTGAAATTGAAATCACGACTAAAACCATTCGTGCAGGTAAAACCATTGAATTGATTGAATCGACGATGAAAGGGCAAGGTAAAACCTTAGTTGTTGCGCATACTTGGCGTATGATGACTTCCGATACCTCTTCAATTGCAGGGCTTGAAGACTTAGCTGTTGAAAGCCCTGAAAATATGCCTGTATTCGATGGGATTCATCAGTGGCGTGGTCAATATACCAAGACTGTAGAAGCACGCTCAAATCAGCAAAGAAATGGCAAAGGATTGGTGTGGTTAAGTACTGATGTCGATATGGTTGAGGGGCAATCAACCTCACCGTTTGTACAATTGGTCTGTATGTCAGATATGGCGAATGGGATTGTGCCTAGACAAAATCGTCCATTTGATTGGGGTTTTCCAAATTTAGATTTACAAATTCATTTGTATCGCATGCCACAAGGTAAATGGTTGGGCATTGAAGCAGTTCAGCAATATGGTGCGGATGGGATTGGTTTATCTAGTTCGATTTTGCATGATACACAAGGACCTTTTGGACGTAGTGAGCAGATATTAACTTTGCGCCCGATGCAAGAGTAGAAAGCGTTATTTGCATTTTCAAAGGCTTATTTTAAATGATTGGAATAGGTCTTTGACAAATAAGCCATTTTAGAGAGTGTATGTTGAAGTGAATTTTTAAAGCGAAAGCGGTTTAACAATTTTCAACGTATCAAAACAATCAATTTATTTATACTGATTTCAATATAATTCTAAAAAAGGGAACGAAACATGTATAAATCGAAAATTTTACTGTGGCTATTTTTGACCTGCTTAATCAGCGCGTGTAGTACAACAAAAATTACCACCTCAGAGACTGCTTCTGAAGCAGAATATGCACCTGCACCACAAGCAGAAACTTCTGCAAAACCTGCTCCATCATCCACTCATGCAAAAGCTAAAGCCAATGCTAGAGCTGCATCTACGCAAAATAATGTGCGTTCAGATGAACGCTTAGGAACAAAGTGGGGTGATGACCTAAGTTCGTATGTAACACAAGTTGATTTGAAGCGTTTAAGTAGTAGCCCCATTGATGAAACTCAAATTCGCTATGCCAGTAAGCAGTTTTCAGGTCGTGGTATCAATAGCATTTCTTTAGCTTCTGGGAAAATTAGCTTTTCAGTTGTTGATGATCGTGGGCGAATTTTACCGTTATATCGTGATGGTCAAAATTATTATTTATCAGCAAATGATGGGCAAAGCTATCAACTTCGCTATTCAAATACCAGTAATCAGACTTTTGAAATTGTGGCGAGTGTTGATGGTTTAGATGTACTCGATGGTAGCCGTGCATCTCGTTCAAAGAGTGGTTATGTTCTACGCCCTTATAGCTCATTTGCAATTGAAGGTTTTCGAAAAAGTCATTCATCCGTTGCATCATTTACGTTCAGTAAACCTCAGAACTCCTATGCCGCAAATTCCGCGAGTGGTTCAATTCAAAATACAGGTGTAATTGGTACCGTGGTTTATGAACTTAAAGCTCCTAAGTATTACCCACCCAAAAAAACAAATGATGGATATGCGCCTGCACCGAATGCATTTCCAGCAGATTAGGTGATCTATCTAAAAATGAGGCGAAAGATGCCTCATTATAAATTTTATTGAGATGTTATAATATTACAAAATTATAACCATTTGATGATCGTGAATCTAAAATCATCTTGATATGATGGTTGTGATAATAGTCTAAGTTACCCAAAATTTCTGATCATATAATGTGATAAATAAAAGCATTAAAACGATTGGAAGCTTATTTACAACTTTAAAATAGGTAACATAATGAAAAAAATAAATATTCTGTTATGCCTTTTGTTCTGTATTTTTCTTGCTGCTTGTTCTAAAAAAACGGAAGAAAGTTCTGCAAATAGTAATACTCAAACGACTAGTGCAGATGCTGCTATCGAAGCTGCCAATAATGATGTTGCAAGTGATGAAAAGCTTGGAACGAAATGGGGCGATGAAATTGACTCTCATGTGACTGAGGTGGATTTAAAGCGTAAGTCGAGTGACCCAATCGCTGAAAGTATCGTGCAATATGCAGATAAAAATTACCAAGGAAAATCAGTCAATTCAATTTCTTTAGCTGCTGGGAAAATTGAATTCTCCGTGATTGATGATCAGGGTAATAAGTTACCTATCTATCGTGTTGGACAAAGTTATTACCTAGAAGGTCGAGAAGGGCGTAGCTATCAACTTCAATATGAAAATAATACGGGCAAAACCTTTGAAGTGGTTGCCAGTGTCGATGGTGTTGATGTGATTAATGGTAGTGAAGCATCTCGTAGCAATGCAGGTTATATTCTACATGCTCATGATTCGTTGAAGATCGAAGGTTTCCGTAAAAGTGAACGTGCGGTTGCATCATTTACATTCAGCAAGCCAGAAGAGTCTTATGCAGCAAATTCGGACAATGGTTCAATCCAAAATGCAGGTGTGATTGGTACTGCGATTTACGAACTTGAATCTCCTGAAGAAGAAGCAAAGCCTGTTAATAAATATGCACCACCACCAAATGCTTTTCCAGCAGATCGTTGATTGAGGTAATTTGAGAAGCACTTATTTTGAGTGCTTCTTTCATTTTATGAAGAGGGAGGATAATGAAAACTTTTAAATCTATATTGATGTTAGCTGGAATATTTAGCGTTTTTGTTCAGGTGGATGCTTCAGATCTTGATCATGTGGACATTTCAGAACAACAGACATATCAAGATTTTAGGGGAAATTTTCAGTACGGATTAGACCTCATTCTCACAGAAAGGATTTCACTAGCGAGTGGTGATGCTGAAAGTTCAGATACCTATTTATATTGGCGCTGTGTGATTAATCATAAATTAATTCAGATGCTTAAGAATAATGAAAAACATAAGGATGAATTTAATCAAGAGCTACTTAAAGAACAAAGTAGTTATGATGCACTATTAACAAAAATTCAAAATTTTGAACAAGAACAAAAAGCAAGCTGTGAAGCTGTCCAAGTTGAATATGATAAAATTTAAAAACAAAGTGGTCAGTTATAATTAACTCACCACCTCAATCGTACTCGCACCTGCACCCAATGGACGTACCTGAATCTGTACAGGAATCCGTTCATGCATGTCCTGAATATGGGAAATGAGCACCACTTTACGTCCTTGGTTTTGCAATTGATCGAGAGCATTCATGACCATGTGTAATGATGAAGCATCGAGTGTGCCAAAGCCTTCATCTATAAACAGAGATTCTATTTTCATTGAACCTGAAGCCATATTGGCAATCGCAAGCGACAAGGCAAGGGCAGTCAGGAAAGATTCACCACCTGAGAGCGAAGCCACAGAACGGGTTTCACCATCCATGTCATGGTCAATAATGGCGAGGCTTAATGAGTTATCCAGACGCTTTAAGGTATAGCGTTGCGATAACATCGCCAGTTGTTGATTGGCATGTTCAAGTAAAATATCGAGGTTAAACTGTTGAGCATAATCACGGAATTTTTTACCAGTCGAATCGCCCATTAAACCTGAAATTTTGCTCCAGCGATGTTCTTCTTGTTGCACTTCTTGAATCTGATCGGCAAATTGTTTCTGTTTTTGCACATTACTTTCATGTTTTGCCAGATCAATTTTGATCTGATCACGAATCTCAGATTGCGCTTTCAGTGTTTCAATATTCTCTGCAATTAATTGCTGTAATTGTGCAAAATCAATTTCGGGTTGTTGTAATGCATGCTCCGCAAGTTGCGCCTGAATTGTTTTAAGTACAGAACTTGCTTCATACAGTAAGCGTTCGGTGTTTTGCAAGTTTTGGCGAATCTGCTGTTCCTGTGCAGGTGTGATCTGTGTCAGTTCAGCCAGATCATTCACTTGAAAATCAGCATGAACACTCAACCAGTTTTGAATATCACGATTTACTTGATTCAGGCTGTTCTGGCTTTGTTGCTGCTGAGCCTGTAACTGTTCTACACGACTTTTTTGCTGATCGTATTGGCTACGTGATTGATCAAACTGCTGTTTCAGTTGCTGATAATGTACCTGCGAGTTTTGACGTTTAGTATCGTGTTCAGCCAACCATTCATTCGGTTTAATATCACTTAAACCTGTCATGTTTAAGATCAGTTGATTGGCTTTTTCTGTATTTTGTTGCCCTTTAACCTTGATCATATTGAAGTTATCCGTCGTTTCAGCAATTTGCTTCGACGTATTTTCAAGATTTAATTGTGTCGAGTGAAGCTCTTGTGATGCTTGATCAAGCTGTTGTTTTAACTGTTCAAATTGCTCAATCTGTTGCAAGCGGTTTTTAAGTTGAGCATGTAGATGCTGTGCTTGTACTGTGGTTTGTTGTTGCCATTGTTCTTTTTCAGCATCAGATAAACACGCCACAAGGTATGAAATTTGTTGTTGTAGGTTATATGCATTTTGCAGTAAATGTTCAGCCTGTTGGATATTCTGCATCAATTGTCGTTGCTGTTTAATATTTTCAATTGACTGACTAGACTGTGTTTCAAGATGCTGTAAATCGAGCTGATTTTGCTGAATAAGTTGTTGGAATTTTTGCGTAATTTCAGCAGATGATAAACTCAAATCCAATGGAATATTGAACACTTTAACTTGTTCATTTAAAGCATTGGCAATCAGCGTATTTTTTTCTGAATTATTTTGAATCGCAGTTTTTAACTGTTCATGTTCAGCTGAGAGTTTAGTTGAATGTTGCTGTGATTGTTGCCAAGCTTTTAAAGCTTCTTGCTCCTTAATAGTTGCTTGTTGTTCTTGCTGTTGATGTAGCTCAAACAAGGCTTTGGACACCGCAGAATCATCCACTTTATAAGGATGTGAGGTACTGCCACAGACCAGACACGGTTCGCCATCGCTCAGTTCTGCACGTAAATGTTCAATATTTTCAGTATGCAGTAAGCGTTGCTGTTGCAGAATTTCCTGCAATTTTAAGCGTGCATCTTTTGCAGATTGATAGTCTTGTTCCGCAATTAAGGTGCTTTTTTCGGTTTGCTGTAACTGCGCCGTGGTATGGTTGAACTTTTCCTTAATTTGCAGAGATTCACTTTGTAAATCAAAGTATTGATTAAGTTTTTGCTGAATCACATCCAGTTGATTACGTTGATTAATCTTTAAATCACGTTGCAGTCGTCCTTGCTCAACCTGTTGTTCAAGTTGTGCAATATTTCCAAACTGTGCAATGGCTTGTTCTAATTCATTTTTTTGTACATTGAGCCGTTGCTCGGCTTGTACTGAATTGCCGAGTTGATTTTCAATATTCTGATATTGCTGAATAAATTGGACTAACTGCTGTAGATGAGCGGATAAGCCTTTATCTAAACTTACAAACTGTTGGGTAGATAACAGTTGCTCATTCACATGATTTTGCTGTTGTTGAATCTGCTGAATCTGTTGTTCAAGCTGCTGTTTTTGTTGTGCAAAAGGTTGTTGAGTCTGTTCCAATTCAGCAAGCTTTGCCTGAATTTGCTTAAACTCAATCACGATACGATCACGTTCGGTATTACAGTCACGTACCGCATTAATCTTATCTAAGTTTAGATTTTCAAAGTTTTGAATCTCAGCCAGTGCAGTTTCAGCGTTTAGATATTGGCTTTTTTGAGCTTCAAACTGAGCCGATAATTCATTAAAGATACTTTGCTGTTGCTGAATTTGCGGTACGAGCTCTTGTTCAGCTTTGAGCAGTTGTTGTTGCTGAAATACATTGGGACGAATTTCAGAGAATATTTCCAAGCGTGTTAAACGCTCATGTTCAGGTGCTAGGTTCTGTTGTTCTTGAAGATATTTATCAACAGCTTGCTGTTTTAAAATAATCTCTTGGTCAAACTTTTGTTTGCGTTCAAACCATTGTTTTTGTTTTTCTAAATTCGTTTTTTCAGCATCCAGTTTTTGATATTCAGCATTAACCATTTGAAATTGATTGGACAATTCAGTGACCTGCTCATCTGAAAGGATTTCGATATGTCCAAGCAAATTTTCAAGTTCTTTTCGTTTGACTGCAACGGCTTTGGTACGCTCAAAAGCCAATTGACCGATCTTGGCAAAGATTGAAGAATTGGTTAAATATTCAAGTAATTCACCACGTTCATTGTCACGGGCTTTTAAGAATGCGGTCACTTCAGACTGTGCCAAAAGTACGGCACGCGTGAACTGTTCAAAAGTGAGTTGCGTGATTTGATGAATACTTGCATCGACAGCTTTGGCTTTGTCGGCAACTACCACACTATCAGTCAGGCATTTTAAATAACGCTGTACACTTTGCAGTTTTCCATCGGATTTTTCACGTGAACGTTTCAGTTCCCAACGTGCTAGATAATGTTTCTGATCCTGTGCCACAAAGGTGAGTTCAGCAAAACCATGCGCCGTACCACGTCGTAAAACAGTCAGTGGTGAATTGGTCAATAATTCTGATCCATCAACATCAGTGAGTTTGCCATCACTGTCCTTTAAACGTGGAATTTTATTAAACAGGGCAAGACACATCGCATCTAAAATCGTGGATTTTCCTGCACCTGTTTTCCCCACAATCGCCACTAAACCTACCGAAGCCAAAGGTTCAGATTCAAAATCAATAAAATGTTCACCTGAAAGAGATGCCAGATTTTTAAGTCGAATGGATAAAATTTTCATGGCAACTCCTTATGCTTTGTGTTCATCTTCAAGTGATTTTTCGGCTTCATGAACGAGGCTTAAAAAGTCTTTCAGTACAGCATCATCATTGGCATAACCATTTTTTTCCCAGATCTGTTGAAACAGTTTTTCAGGTGTTGGTGGCTCTAAACTGACTTGAACTGCATCATCGCCATTTTTTTCTGTGCTTAAATACTGTCGGGAAATACGCACCAGACGGTAGCGATTCGGTGGCAAAGCATCTTCAAACTGTTGTCTTAAATTAGGCTGTGGAGGAACGTGTGTGTGGTACTCAATATCGACATATTCACGCTGATCAATATCGTCAATTTCACCACTTGCTAATGCTTTTAACTGCGTAAACACTTCATTCAGTTCGCCTTTGATTTTATGTAGTTTGATACTGCGTGGAATGGCAATTGCTTCATAGTGAAAACGTGATTCATCATTTTTTGATGGGTCAATCACGACTTCAACAATCTGATGTTTATAGTTTATTTCACTAAATGACAATGGAATCGGTGAACCGCTATAACGGATATGTTCCTGACCGACTTTCTGTGGTTTGTGCAAATGCCCAAGTGCAACATAGTCAATCACATCATCAAAAAGTGCTGTCGAAAGTGCTTCTTCATTACCAATAATAATCGGGCGTTCTGAGTCAGATGTTTCACCGCCTTGCATGTGAGCATGTGACATCAAAATTAAAGCTTGATCATCGGTTTTACGTTGTTTGGCTGCTGAAATCAGTTGCTGATGTACATAGGCAATTGCATTTTGGCTATTCGTTGTGTGTTCATTCAGCCCAGTAATTTCCGCAGGGCGTAAAAAGGGGAGAGCTAAACACCATGCAACTGTATTTTTATTTTCATCATGGATTGGGATCAGCAAACGGTCTAAATCAATTGAACCTTCATGATTTTTATGAATCACACCGACTGTTTTAGCATGGTATTTTTCAAGTAAAGGCTCAACCTGCTCGATGCGATAACCTGAGTCATGATTACCTGCAATCATGAGGGTTTGCATGTGCGGTGCAAGATCGTGGGCATCTGCAAGGAATTGGTAAAGCTGTTTTTGTGCCGAGGATGCAGGGTTGATCACATCGAAAATATCACCTGCAATGAGTAAAGCATGTGGCTGTTTTTCTTTGATTTGTTCTAGTAACCACGCGAGGAATTGTTCATGTTCATATTGACGGGAATGGTTATAGAAAAATTGTCCCAAATGCCAATCTGAAGTATGAAAAAAGCGTACAGTCATGTGAACTCAAGTCTTTGAAATGCCCTGTGTAATTTAGCATGTTTTCGAATATTCAGGATGGATGAATTTTTATAGGCGACATGTTTAGTCGCCTAAGTTTTTAAAGATTGTTGTTTTATCCTGCACTTGGATCGACTTGTACCAATCCAAAGGTATTGTTATCTGTATCTAAAAAATAACCTTGCCAGCATTTATTGGGAATGGCGAATTTTTCCATTGCGATTTGTCCACCTAAAGCTAAGATTTTCTCAGCAGTTTGATCAAAATCGGCGACTTCAAATGAACAGGTAAATGCATTGGTTCCACAATGTGTTGGAGGCGTTTGTGCAGGGCGTTCGAGTAAACCGCCATGAATATTCGTAGTTTCGATCTGATAATATTGGATCGGTAAGCCTTCGACTTTAGTAAATGTCCAACCAAAAACTTCACTGTAAAATTTTACTTCTCGCTCAGGAGTTGAGGATTGGATTTCGAAGTAGGTGAGGGCAGTCATTGTTATTATTCCTGTTTGATCTTTATTTAAAGATAAAGCAATTTTGTTGGTTTCAATGTATAAATACTGAAATTATAAAAATGATGTGCTTAATACGATGCCAATAAAGTTAACAATTGACGAAAATCCTGAAGCTGTAAGCAAGATTGGTTTTTTTATTTGGGCAGCAGGTGATGATTTTGAGTCAATTGATAATGATCGAAATAGGATGTATTTCATACCAAGCGATGATTTTTCCTATGTAATTTCTATTTTTAGATCAGTGTATCCTGTTTTAAATCCTTACTCAGGAGAGATGGAACAGTATTTTGATACGTGTTTTGATAATTATTTCGATCAAGAGAATATTTTACTTATCATTTCTAAAATTCAGACATTAAATGTTACAGACATTAAATGTTACAGACATTGAGGTTATGAACTTTTTAGCAAAAATTGTTCAATGTCTTAAAGAAAAAATGTCTATGGGTACTTATGTTGTTGTTGAGGGAAACCAATAAATACGAGAAAGCTCAATGAGCTTCACTCCAGAACTACTTATTAAAGTTTTATAATTTCAAGATTTATCAAGTGAATTCCTCGGATACTCCAAAATTCTCGGAAAGTGAAAATCAAAACTATCCAAAGCATATTTATACAATTGAGCAGGACGTTTCCCTGCAATTTTCGATTGATCCGTTTCTTCAACCGCACCCGCTTCAATCATACGGCGCCTAAAAGATTTCTTTTCTAAACTTTGCCCTAAAATAATTTCATAAATTTGTTGTAGCTCAGTCAACGTAAACAATTCAGGCATCAAACTGACAGGCAAAGCGGTATAACGTGCCTTAGAACTTAAACGTTCCACTGCCATATCTAAAAGTTGTAAGTGGTCAAAAGCTAAATCGAGTTTTTTCGCATCAGCAATCGTCATCCATTCGCTGTACTCAGTCTTATTTTGTTCAGTTTGCTCAGTAGCGATGCGTTGAAACTCTTTAAAATCAATCAGCGCAAAATACAAAGAAGTCACCGCCCAACCACGAGGGTCACGTGTTGCATTGCCCACCGTACACACTTGCTCCAAATGTGGTGACTTCAACCCTGTTTTTTCAACCAATTTACGATGTGCCGAAGCCATTAAATCTGTATCTTTGGATAAATCGACAAAACCTCCCGGTAGCGCCCATTTGTCTTTTTGTGGAAAATTGGAACGCTTGATCAGTAAAACTTGTAATTGACCTGCATTAACAGAAAAAATCGCCATATCGACTGTAAATAAAGGAGCTTCAAAGTCTTTCTTATTGTATTGATTTAAAAAATCTTGTTCTGAAGAAAAAGTCACAGTCAGGCTCGCTTTATTTATAAAAAAGAAAGGGTAAGTGGATTATTGCAGGCTATAGCATTTTCGCCAAGTAAAAAAACTGTTATAAAATAATTTAAGAACTAGTTAAAAATAAAAGAGTTTTATTAAGGATTAATTATGAAAAAAATAGCTGTTTCTTCTCTACTTAGTATGTTTGTGTTAGCTGGGTGTGGTGGTAGTGATCATTCTGATTCGTCTAAAGTTGATAATGACTCTAGTTATCTGATTGTTAAGGGTAATGGTATCTCTGAAACAATGAAATTTGATGAATCAAAATTAGAGTACACAATCGTAGCCACAGGTAATCAACCTATTTCTTTAGGCTCTTTTAATGCTATTGGTGAAGTATATCCTGCATTTACGAATGTAGAATTTAATAAAGACAACAAAGTAAAACTTACAATGGCATATACTAAGGCAGGTATCAATCAAGCTAAATTAGTTATTTGTTTTCCTAATTTTAATTGTTCATCAAATAGCACATACTCGATTACAGACCTAAATCAAAAAAAGAAAATTCAAGTCACTTTAGTGGATGCACCAAATCAATTTTATATGGGAGATTCATCTCATCAAATTACAGATTTATCAGGATTAAAAAATGTAACAGTATCTGGAAAACTGAATTACTATTCAGAAAGCAATTGGCCAATTTTTCAAAGTAATCGGTTTCCTGCAATACCAATACAAGGAAAAATCATATTTGATAAAGATGAATACCAAATTCAACGTTATGAGGAGGTTGACTCAACTTATGAAAATCAAGTTCTACGGACAGAGCGGAGTCTAATATTAAAAAATGGCGATAAATCAATATTTCTGACTATTATTAAAACTTATAATACAACTTCAGAAAATGATATTGCTATCGTTATTTCGACGGATACTGATACATATCGAATTACTGATTTACCAAATGAAATATGGTCTACCTCAACTCAGGGATTGCAACTAAACTTAAATAGTTTGGAACTCAAAAATTCAAATGATCAGATGAAAATTTTAAGCTCAAATGCATTTGTACCATTTGATCAATCAAATTTAATTTTGAATAATATGAATAAACTATCTTTGATAAATTCAAATGTTCAAGCATATACGCGAAATGATCAGAAACTTTATGAACTAGGTTTTAAAGAACAAGGTAATCTTACTATTATTCAGGAATTTAAAGGTCATTTAAGTGCGACTTTAACTCAAGGTGAAACGACTTATCATTGTGGAGATCGAAATACAGCATGTACCGGTTTAACGGTAGATAATTCAAAGCAAAATTTTACATTTAATGATGTGAAAATTGGCTCAAATACAATCAATGGAACATATTATTTTGCAGGTGTCTTTGAGTAAGATTGATTGATGCATTCAGCTTTTGTAGCAAAGCTGAATGCAATATTGTTGGGTTATAAATTTGAATTTAATGTTTCCCTAATCTCCTCCAAATTACATTCACAAAGCAACTGACCATTTTCAAACACCGTTTTTAGCTCGCCTTGTTGCTCTTGCTCAGCAGTTTGTTGATCAAACAATTCAAAACCTTTTTCAGATTTTTCAACACGGAGCAAACCTTTGGCAGATTTTTTAATACCCGAATCTGTTGCAGGGTCTTTAAACAATTCACGAGCAACGCCATTCACTTGCCCCCATGTCGCTTTAACTGCAAAACCAAAAGTGTCACGAGTCAGATAGTTATAGGTATAACTCCCAATCCCAAAGACCAAATTATTTGAGGCAAAGCCTTTGGCTTCCAAGCCTTTTAAAATCCGTAAAGCTCGGTCTAAAGTGATCGAATCACCATAAATCAAACCAACACGTTCATTTAAAACTTTATAGCCTTTGTCTGTAGTTGTACCGCCAAAGATTTCCCATAAACATTCCACAGCACCTTTAAACGCAGGGCTACCAATTTCAGCCTCAGGATCGCCACAAATGATTTTTACAGGATCTCCCGAATCAGGACGGAACACTAATTTTGCTAAACCCAAAGCATTCGGTTGGCGAGCAAGGATTTCAGCTTTGAGTTCAACTGTAAACTCTGTAATCACACGCCAAAAATCCCACGTATCCGACACGATACTGACCACACCTGATGGATAAAGTTCCGTGATGAGTCGGCGGAAGGTATCAATTTCATTGTCTTCACTGCCCATACACATCACACTGTGTTCAGTTGCAGGTACGGATACGCCCACGATGCCCTCAGCATTGTAATATTCTTCCGCATAATCAATCGCCGATACTGCATCTGTACCGATGAAACTGGTTAAGTGACCCACGCCATTTTGCGTTGCATCATAAATACCACTCATGCCACGACTACTAAAATCATGTCCTTGCACAGGAACAAAATCGAGCGGTGCACCTGTTTTGATTGCATATTCAGTCAATAAGCGTTTGTATTCAAAAGCAATTGTTGCAGTGGTACAACTTTTCCAAAGTTCTGCACTCAGCACTGTTTCTAAATAATTGGTGAGCCAAAAGAACTCAGGCAACGTATTTACAATGGTCAATACAGGCACTTTCATATTGACTCGACTGCCTTCAGCTAAGGCTTTAATTTTAATTGGTAAATAGCCTAAGTCATATAAAGCCTCGATGTGATCGACAGGAATCGCACCTTCGCCCAAAGCATTGTCCATACGGCGCTTATAGTTAGATACGACTTTGTTTTTATCCTGTTGGAAAAAGCCTTCATTCCATGTTTCTATTAAAAAATGTTTGATAAAACCTTGCAGCCCGAAGAACACGATTTTGTCATCAAAATCAGGCAACATATTGGCTAAACGTGATGAACGTGGCGTGAAATTGGCATAAACATATTCAGTCCCGACAGGGTATTGGCGTCTGTGGTCTGCTTTATAAAAGTCGATAGCATTTAATGGATTAATTTTTAAGCTCATTTTATATCTCCAATATTATTCGTTGTTTTATTTTGTTGAAAAGTTAATAACAGTCAGCTTTTCATGTTCAGTTTGCTTGATGCTATTCGTAGTAAAAATCTGATCGACCAATCCATCAAAAACCTGAAAGCCTTTACTGAAAATGCCGTGCGTGACATAGAGCACCACATGTTCGCAATTCAGTTTTTTCAATTCTTCTGCAATGCCTTTAAAGGTTGCACCACCATCACAAATATCATCGGTAATTACCGCAACTTTGCCTGTTAAATCCGTAGCATTGACATGTGAGTTCATGATTTTCCCTGTTTCAGGATTACGTTTTTTATCGCAATAAATAATCTCAATTTCACGCTGTCTTAAACCATTGATGACATTTGCAATGTGTTGGGTACGATTTTTTGCACCTGCATCAGGACAGATCAACACGGTATTTTCAGCTTTTAAAATTTCGGTTAATGCCTTGCTTTGTAAAATAATATCGCTCGATTGCACATTTTCGATATTTAGAAAATGGGTGTTTTCATGCAATAGTTTTTCAGTCACTACACTGTGTGCATCCCAAACCGTGATTGAACGGCGTTGCTGTGGAAACTGTTCAGCATTGAGATTCAGTAATTTGGTCATGATGTCTAAGGAAAAAGCCTGTCCTGTTGCACAGATGCGATCCTGACGTGCATAAGGGAAGTAGGGAATTTCCAAATCAATGCTTAAACCCTGATTGAGTAATACATTTTCAAGCAAAAGATAATCCATCAAATCCTGACTGTTGCTGATTTTGGCTTGAACATGAATGCAGTCTGTCAGTGTTTTTAAAATTTCTGCATCGACTTGTACATGGCGCTCACCGCCTGCAAACTGCATGCATTGCACAGGAATGATATTGTTATTTGCATCTTTGATTTGAATAGACATTTTCATATCTCTCTATGGTGGCTAACTGCCTATAAATATATGGTGTCATAAAGACAATATATTATTCAAGATGAATTTACAAAAGATTACATGATGATCAAGTCATCTCGATTTAATTGTTTGTTTGCGAATTTGATGATGCCGAAGGGCATAGTTGGTTATAAAAATTAAGAAAGTCTTTTCCTGCCTGTCCTGTCAGATTTTTACTTTTCCAGACTAAGGTTGAGTTCTCATAATCTACTTTTCCTTCGCCGTTTTTTGCGAGAACAAGCCCTGATCGCATCGCTGTTTTTTTGTTTTGGCAGTCGAGGTATGAGTACCCTTTCATATAATTGGTGATTTCAAGGTTCTGATCTTTCTGTGTATAACCATAGATGATGAAGGCTTTAATAGAAGGGCTTAAATCATCTTCAGGAGCTTTTTTTATCCACATCTGCAAATGTTCATTATTGTTGAGCTTATCGCTTCCTTGAGAAATAATGTCCGTCGGATCTGCTATAGCTTTTTGTACTTCAGCTTGAAGTTGTAAGAAAGGTGAATTTATTTGCGCATGAGCGCTCAATGTGAAAAATCCAAGGAAAATCAGTATATTCTTATTCATATTTTATCAGTCTAATTTTTTATTAAATGTTGATGCATTTTCAGCTTATTCAAGCAGACCTAGCATCTACCAAATCTGCTTCATATCAAGTTTTTCAGATTTAATCTAAAAAAACAGTGAAGTTTTCAGCAGGCTCACGTGGTGTGATAAATGTATTCACAATATGATTTGGATCTGCATAACCTAAAACAACAGCACATACCAACTCTTCATCATCTGGTGCATTTAATACATCTAAAACAATATCGTGGAAGTGATTCCATGCGGCTTGAGGGCAAGTATCTAAACCACGTGCTTTGGCAGCAACCATGACGTTTTGAATCATCATGGAAATGTCCATTTTAGAACCAATGCCCATGGCTTTATTGACTGTGAAATACAGCGCGACAGGCGCATCAAACAATTGATAGTTCCGCAATTGTTGCGTTGCCATTTTTTCTTTTTCACCTTTTTGAATGCCAAGTAGCCCATAAAGCCCCCAACCATTTTCACGACGACGGTCAATAAAAGGTGAAATCCAAGTTTCAGGATAATAAGGAAAAGTTTCTGTATATTTTTCTGCAAGTTCAGGTTGGGTAAACAATTCGATCTGCGCTGCACAGACACGATCAATCATCTCTTGGCGTTTTCTATCAGTGACTACATAAACTTTCCAAGGCTGTGTATTTGTACCTGATGGCGCGCGACAAGCAACATTTAAAATATCTTTTATCGTCTGTGTATCGACAGCTTTATCCAAAAATGCACGTACTGAATGACGTCCTGTAATTGCCTGATCTACTGCTTGAACATGTTCTAAATTCATAAAAGTCCTTTATTGATGCGTTTTTTTATCGAAATAACTATATACGATAGTCTTAGAGTAGCAATATTCATTTTCAACTGAATTCCCTAAACCCTAGATTATATAATGATTATAGAAATACTAATCTAAAAAAAGAATTGATATTTGATTCTTATTCGGTAAAACTGATTTTAATAATGATGTTAAGTTAAGCTAGATTACAACTGTGTAAGAATTATACACAAATTGTTACTTTTGGGTTTGAACTTAGTTTCAATGCTTTACATAATTTATAGCAAGCATAAAAGTGCAATGTTTTTTCAATGTAGTATGAATTTACTGCAAAAACAAAAAACGATTTTTTAGCAAAGTATTGGGGTTAAAAAGTCAAAATTGTACGGATGCACAACTTTTTAAAAGACGAGGAATATTTCATGGGTCTATTTACACAACGTAAGTCATTTATCATTAAGAGCTTAGCCCTGACAGTAACTGCGCTAATGGTAAATACTGCACAAGCAGCTGACAATTCAGAAATTCAACAACTTCGTAACGAAGTTCAAGAGCTCAAAGCACTTCTTCAACAACAGCAACAACAAGTTCGCCTTGTAGAGTCTAAAGTTGACACAGCTCCTGCTGCATCTTCAGCTGGCTTAAAATCAAAATCTGGTGCAGACATTAACATTTACGGTTTTGTCCGTGGTGATGCAAACTATATCATTGAAGGTGCTGATGATGACTTCAACAAAATTGCTTCTACTACAGGCGAAGTAAAAGATAAGTTACGTGCAACTGCAAAAACAACGCGTATCGGTTTAGACTTTAATACTCCAGCAGGCGATGCAAAAGTCGGTGGTAAAGTTGAAGTTGATTTCGCGGGTAACGGTGCAAATGAAAACCTTCGTATCCGTCATGCATATTTGACTTATAACAACTGGTTATTCGGTCAAACAACATCTAACTTCCTTGCTAGCCATGCACCAGAAATGATTGATTTTGCAACGAACGCTGGCGGAGGTACAACTCGTATTCCTCAAGTTCGTTATTCTTATGCACTTGCACCAACAACAAAGCTGTTGGTTGCAGCTGAAGAAGGCAATAGTGCTGGTACATCAATTAAATACAGTCTTCCAGTATTAACAGCAAAAGTGACACAATCTTTTGCAGATGGTAAAGGTAATGCTTCTGGACGTGTTTTAGTTGAAAATTATAAATCTGATGTAGCTGAAGATAATAAAACTGGTTGGGGGGTTGCAGCAGGCGGCGATTTCAAAGTTTCTGATGAACTAAAATTATTTGCTGATGCTTCATACGTAGTGGGCAATAGTAACTATTTATATGCGAGTAACAATGCTTTTTCTGTAGTTGATGGTGATATTGAACAAAATAAATTCACTGCAGTTCAAGTGGGTGGTACATATAAAATATTACCTAACTTACGTTCAACTTTAGCATATGGTGCATTATTTGCTGATGATGATACTGACTTTGCAAAAGCGAATACTGGTGCAAATGAAAAAGTTCAACAAGCTTGGTTAAACGTGATTTATTCACCAGCTAAACCAATTGATCTTGGTGTTGAATATGTGAATGGTAAGCGTGATACATTTGCGGGTAACTCATTCAAAGACAACCGTGTAGGTTTGATGGCGAAATATAATTTCTAATTTAGAAATATATTTACCCTAAAGAAAACCGAGGATTGATTCCTCGGTTTTTTATTTTCTAAAGCATCCATAAAAATAAAGCGCAATATTATAAAATGCGTAAAAGTTTAGACATTTGATAAAAAAAATGCATAATTGACGCTCTTTTTTGCATACTGATGCTATCGGGATGATAGATCACATGCTTGGCCAGTTTTAAAAAGCAATCCGTTTTTCAAAACTGTATTTCTCATTGTTTGATGAAATGATCTTTTATCAAGGATAGGAGTAACAGGATGACCATTTTTTTGTCTAAGTTTTTACAACATTGTAACTCTGTCTATTTCTAAACTCATTTCTAAAAATCTTTGATTTTCAATATTGAAAGTCGACCTTTTTTTTATTTTTTGTTGTGTCTGTCGGGTGATTCAGTAACCGTTAATCATGTGTGACTGCAAAGTTTAGTAGGATAAAACAGGATTACTTTACAGCAAAAAATACAACCAAAGAATGGATAATTACTATGGAATTTTCTTTTAATGCCTTCTATACGTTGATTGCAGCAGTCATTGTATTGTTATTGGGGCGCTTCCTTGTCAATAAAATCGACTTTCTACGTAAGTATAATATCCCTGAACCGGTCGCGGGTGGTCTTGTTGCGGCGATTGTTTCGTTATTGGTACATAATTTGTGGGGATATAGCATCACTACAAGTAGCGAGTTACAAACCAGTTTCATGTTGGTTTTCTTCGCTTCGATTGGTTTAAGTGCCAACTTTGCCAAACTGAAAGAAGGTGGTTTGGGGCTTGTGATCTTCTTGATCTGTGTTGCGTCATTCATCATGGTGCAAAACTTTGTGGGTATGGGCTTGGCAACAGTATTGGGGCTAGATCCATTAGTTGGCTTAATCGCAGGTTCTATCACCCTCACAGGTGGACATGGTACAGCAGGGGCTTGGGGCGAAATTCTAGAGACTCAGCACGGGATTCAAGGTGCTTTAGCACTCGGTATGGCAAGTGCGACCTTTGGTTTGATCATTGGTGGGATTATCGGTGGGCCACTCGCGAAATTACTGATTAACCGCTATCAATTATCGAGCCCTAAAACGCAACATCAAATCAATGAAACCAATCAAGAAGCGGTAACAGAGCTCGGTGAATACGTACCATTTGAATACCCACATCAAGTTCGTTTAATTACGGCTGATAATGCGATTACCACATTGGGTTTATTCGCGGCATGTTTGGCTTTTGCAGACTTTATGACAGGTTATAGTAAAGGGCAATGGTTTGAGTTACCGACATTTGTGTGGGCTCTTGGTGGTGGGGTAATTCTCCGTAACATACTCGAAAGTGTACTTCGCATTAAAATGTTTGATCGTGCGATTGATGTATTTGGTAATGCCGCATTGTCACTTTATTTAGCAATGGCGCTTCTATCGTTAAAACTTTGGCAATTAGCTGATCTTGCAGGGCCTCTTGTAGTTATTCTTACCGCACAGACATTGACAATGGCTTTATACGCTGCCTTTGTGACATTCCGTGTTATGGGTAAAAACTATGATGCAGCAGTATTGGCAGCAGGGCATTGTGGATTTGGTATGGGTGCAACACCGACAGCGGTTGCCAATATGCAAGCCATTACTAACATGTATGGACCTTCACATAAAGCATTTTTGATCGTTCCATTATGTGGTGCATTCTTCGTTGATTTGATTAATGCCACAGTGATTCAATTGATTTTAAAATTCATCGCTTAAGTCGAAGAAGTTAATCAAGCCAGTGCATTCACTGGCTTTTTTTATGCCATATTGATCCACACATAGTGGATGAGAAGAATGACTGGAACACTAATAAATATTGATATTTTAAGTTTTAAGCTAAGCAACATCAGGCAAGTGAAAAATATATTCTGAACGCTAAGTAGTGATTTTTCTGCCATAGGAATGATGATTGACAAAATAAAGCCCACGACAACAGCATTAATTAAACTCACCATATTTTGAATATAGATATTTTCAAGTAATTTAGACCAATAGGGTAAAGCTAAAAAAATAAAGAAAAATGAGGGAATAAAAATAGCGATCGTTGCAATGCCGATATTGAGTATTGTTGAATCTGTGAATGGTAAAAATGCACCTAGATAGCTTGCAAAAGTGAATAATGGTCCAGGCATAAACTGTGCAAGCATATAACCCAATTCAAAATTTTTATGGTTAATTAATCCTGTATTCACAAAGTCTTGCTGTAACATTGGTAGTACCACATGTCCCCCACCAAAGACCAATGAACCCGTTTTATAAAAATCAAAGCTTGATTGTAAAAGTATAGAACTTGTGAATAATTGCCCGAGCCATAAGGCAAAAAATAGTATGAGAAAAATGATTAACCAGATATAGCTGTTTGAGTAAGAAAATTCAAATAGTGAAGCATTCTGTTTTTGCTCAATTTGGGGATGAACTTTCTGATGGTTTTTTTGATGGTGTGTGATGAATAATGAAAAGATACCCGTTGTAAAAATGAGTGCAAACTGAATCCATGTATTAGTAATCAGTATTAAAATAACAGTACTCAAACACATTAATGTAAATTGAAATTTAGTTTTGCAGTAACTTTTAAACATTTGCCAAAAAGCAAAAATAATGATGGCTAAAAGTATCGATTGGAGTGTGGAAAACAATGCAGAATCGAAAATGTGTGGTTGTTGCTGTACGATCAAAGCACAGCAAGCCATTAATAAGACAGAGGGAAGCGTAAAACCCAGCCATGCAACAATTGCACCACTATAGCTTTGTTTTAAGAAACCAATCGCCATCCCCATTTGGCTACTGCTGGGGCCTGGTAGTAATTGAGTCAGGGCAAGTAGCTGTGCATATTGTTGTTCACTCAACCAGTTTTTTTGCTCAACAAAAGTATGCTTAAAAAATACCAAATGTGCAGCAGGACCACCAAAGCTAGTACAGCCTAATTTTAAAAAAATCCAAAATATTTCAAATAATCTAGGCATACACAAATCATTATTTTTTGACCATAACGTCTCTTAATTTATGTGAAAAAGATGACAGTTTAAATAAATACAACAGCAAATTTTCATAAATTATGTTTACATAAAGAGAGCTTTGATTGTTATTTCAATACGAGAATATATGTTATTGTTAAATAAAACTTTAATTTCTGTTTTTTGTGCTTTGTCTTTAACGGCATGCAGTGTTACACCTGTTAAAAATGAACAGGCAAAAGTACCGCAATCGCAAGCTGTTTTAGAAGCAACTTCAAAGTTAGATAAAAGTTTTTATCAATTTAAACAAATATCAAAGAAAAAACCTGTCATTGCCCTAGTTTTGGGCAGTGGCGGTGCACGTGGTTATGCTCATATTGGCGTAATTGAAGTATTGGAACAACATGGTGTTAAACCAGACTTTATTGTTGGAACCAGTGCGGGGAGTATTGTCGGTTCAATTTATGCAAGTGGTAAATCTGCGGAGCAGTTACGTCAAATTGCATTAGATATGAAAGTAGGCGATGTACGTGATTTTAAAATTGGGATGAAGGGATTTTTTGATGGTCAAAAAGTTGAAGATTATGTCAACAAACAGATCAATCAAACCCCTTTAGAGAAAATGAAAATCCCAATGTATGTGGTTGCAACAGAGCTTAAAAATGGTGAAAAAACTATTTTTAACTATGGCAATACAGGGCAAGCTGTACGTGCTTCAGTTTCAATTCCAAGTATGTTTATCCCAACTAAAATTCAAGGAAAGGAATATGTGGATGGTGGTTTGGTGAGTCCAGTTCCTGTGGATATTGCTAAACAACTGGGTGCAGATATTGTGATTGCGGTAGATATATTGGCGCAACCAGTTAATACAGAAACAACCAATGTCTGGGGCTTGTTTAACCAAAATATCAATATCATGCAGAATCGTTTAGCTGCTGAAGAACTTAAAAATGCGGATATTGTGATTCAACCTGATTTACGTGAAAAAGCACATATTTTTGATGTCAAAGGACGTCTAGATACCATGCAAGCAGGTATTGATGCCGCAAATCAGCGGATGCATGATTTAGATGTTGTAATTGCGACTAAGTTAAAAACTGAACAAAATCAGGAGCATTTGCAAGTTCAAAATTAACGTTCTTACTTTTAATTTTCTTAGGTTGAGCGTAATTATTGATTAGATTTTTTTTGAAGTATAAATTTTAATTATGTGGATAAATTCTGTTTTTTCAAATTTTTAAATTTACCAATGAGTTTAAATTTATTATAATTTTACCCTATTAAGTGCGATAAAATGATTAAAGAAGTTGATCATTACAATCGCATAATGAGATAAAAGATGAATAAATTTATTGTTGGTGACAAAGTTAAAATTGCAATTCAGCCTGAAGTGGTTTTTGAAATTTCTAAAGTAAATCATGATCATTCCTATGAAATCCAATATCATTTGTCTGATCAACAAGTGCTTCTATATGACAATATTGCAGCTGAAATGCTTCAAAAAGTAGAGAATAGTCAATAAAACACTAGAATATATTTCAAATAAATGATCATGTTTACAATCATAAATTGAGATAATGAGCAATTGCCGAATTAAGCATGTTTTTTAATTCAAAAGATATATAATAATAGGCATATATCTCCTGCCTAAAATAGAGTCTAGCATACGATGTCTCCATTAGATCAAATGATCCCAGCTACAGATGACCAAACAGAATTAACCATGTCCGTACTCATGACACCAGATATGGCAAACTTTTCAGGTAATGTACATGGTGGAACCATCCTCAAGCTTCTTGACCAAGTCGCTTATGCATGTGCGAGTCGCTATTCTGGTAGTTATGTCGTCACACTTTCAGTAGATAAAGTGAATTTTAAAGAGCCAATTCATGTCGGTGAAATGGTGAGTTTCCTTGCAAGTGTCAACCATGTTGGTCGTACTTCTATGGAAATTGGGATTCGTGTAGAAGCGCAAAATATTCGTAAACGTACAGTGCGTCATACCAATAGTTGTTATTTCACGATGGTTGCTGTTGATGAAAATGGTAAACCACAACAAGTACCGCCTTTGAATCTGGATAATGATTGGAAACGTTGTCGTTATGAAGCGGCAGAACACCGTAAAGTGGCACGTTTACAAGAAAATCATCATCCATCATGCAGTATTTATAAAAAGACATCGCATAGTTAATTCATTCTCGTAGTTGAAAATAAAAGACCTCCGATGTCAATAATGCTGATCAGTTAAGAAAAATTATTGGATAGATTCCTAAAATCTCCCCTAACCCCTCTTTGAAAAAGAGGGGAACTTCCTGTAACTAAAATGATTTTTTGTAATCTTGCGTAGCTAGGCTACTCATCCCTCCTTTGAAAAAGGAGGGATGGGGTGGATCCAAAAAACCTTAATTGAGTGGCATTATCCATTGTGGAGTGGAGATCTTTTATTTTTTAGATGGATTTATTGAACTTTATTGAGCACGTGTCCATCGACAGTCATCGTCCATGTTCCTTCAGCAGTCTGCTGAGGAGCTTGTTCAACTTTAAACTCAGTTGCAAGTGGTCCAATTCCTGCACTAAAGTTGTTGCCTTTAAATTCAGTAATCGGTGCGGATACAGATGAGCTTGAATTGGGTTGTTTATTACTATATTCCACGCGACCTTCTGGCGTGATGATTAAATTCACGCGACCATCTTCACTTTGCCAAGTCCCTGAATAACTATGTTTATCTGTTGGTAAGGGTTTGCCACATGCCACCAAAAGTATGCTGAGTAAGCTGAGACCTATGAGTTTTTTAAGCATCTTGATTCCTTAGATTTTTAATAGATGTTTTATTTATAAAAAGAAGTTCAAAGAACGTGTTCAGTAGAGCATTTATTATATAAGTCTTCAATGTGAATATTTGTACATTGTGTATAAATCCAGAAATGCTGTCTTCGCGTCTCAATGATCGTTTTTAAGTATTATGATCAATAAAACAAATATTTATAAAAAGGCTAGAGATTTTTTAGAATAAAACGAAACGTATCGTATCGTTTGGTGCATGGATGATTGAAATAGAAAAAACTTCACGACGACAGCAGTGTATTCTCAATGCTGTTGTAGAAGCGCTTGAACAACATGAATATAGTAGCTTGACCATAGAAGATATTGCGACACGAGCAGGTGTTGGAAAATCAACGATTTATCGTTGGTGGAAACATAAGTCTGATCTGGTATTTGATACTTTTAAAGCACAGACAGCCGCTGTATTTGAAATGGATTTTTCACAAAGTCTTGAGCATAATTTAGAACAGCAATTACTGAAGTTATCCAAAGCTTTAAATCATCAAGTGGGGCGTGCTTTATTGGTGGTGATGGCTGAACATCGTGAAGCAGCAGGTGAGTTTTTTAAACAATATTTATTACCGCGCCGTGAACAGACTCGAAAACTGATTGAATTAGCAGTACAACGACAAGAAATTAAAGCAGATTATCCTTATGAATTGATGCTCGATACTTTATATGCACCCATTCATTATCAAATTATTTTCTTTAATCAAGTTCCAAATGCTGAATATATTCATCAGCTTGTCACCTTAATCTTAGCGCCTGCGCGTTGCGTAGATGAGGTGGTATAGATGTCAAATACAACTACACCCCATTTAAATCAAAACCCAGATCGTTTATGGAATCGTTCATTTATTCTTTGTGTTTTAAATAATTTGTTTTTATTTACCTATTATTTTGCATTTTTAACGATTCTGCCGATTTATATCATGAAGTCTTTAGGCGGTTCGGTTAAAGAAGCGGGTTTGGCATTAACCTTATTCTTGATTTCATCCATTGCGATTCGTCCATTTTCAGGCTTAATTATTGAAAAAATAGGACATAAGCTCTCATTTCGTGGTTCTGAATTTTTATTTATGTTGTTTGCATTTACTTATTTATTTGCCGACAGCTTATGGATTTTGTTATTGGTACGCTTCATTCATGGTATTTGGTTTAGTGTACTAACCACAGTTGCCGTGCCTGTTGCCAATGAATTTATTCCTGAACAGCGTAAAGGTGAGGGCATGGGCTACTATGTGATGTCAACCAATTTGGCGGTAGTATTTGGTCCATTTATTGCCTTATCTGTTTTACAATATTCAGATTTTAAAATACTTTTTCAAGTTCTTACTGCGATTATTTGTATTGGATTTATCTTCTGCCTATTGATTCCAATACAAAGTAAAAATGTATCTCAAAATATTGAGCATGAACAAAAAAACAAATTTTCAATTCATGATGTCATTGAATTTAAAGTACTTCCCATTGGATTTGTTGCTTTGCTCACTGCTTTTAGTTATTCCAGTATTATGAGTTTTATCACCGCTTATGCAGAGTCGAAGCATCTTTTGCCTTATGTCAGTCTATTTTTCATCATCTTTGCTGTTTCAATGATTATTGTCAGACCATGGGTTGGAAAATTATTTGACCGTAAGGGTGCGAGTTCAGTGATTTATCCATCCTTTATTTGCTTTGCTATTGGTTTAGTGATTGTAAGTTTTATGTCCAATCCATGGATTCTATGGCTGTCTGCGATTTTTATCGGGATTGGCTATGGTTCATTATTTCCATGCTTTCAAACTGTTGCGATTCAATCCGTACCTAAAGCGCGGATGGGGCATGCCATCGCAAGCTTTTTTACATTATTCGACTTTGGTATGGCGATCGGTTCTGTTCTTATGGGCTTATTGATTGCTGAGTTGGGCTATTCTTTTACTTATTTATTTTGCGCTGTAATCATCGTGGTCACTTTATTCATTTATAAAGCCAAAGTTGCACCACAGTTAACTTCAGTACAGTGAGGACTGCATTATGGAATTACGTCATTTAAGATATTTTGTTGCTGTTGCTGAAGAGTTAAATTTTACTAAAGCGGCACATCGAATGTGTACGGTACAACCATCGCTCAGTCAGCAAATTAAAGATTTGGAACATGAAGTTGGTGTGCAACTTTTGATTCGTACCAACCGTAAAGTTGAGTTGACCGAAGAGGGGAAAGCATTTTTAAAAGAGGCATTGTTGAGTTTAGAACATGCTGAAAAAGCCATTTATGATGCACGTCAAATCGCCAATATCAATAAAGATCAGTTAAAAATTGGCTTTGTTCCTGTCGCAGAAATGAAAGTATTTCCATACATCATGCCGAATATTCGGGCGCATTTTCCTGAGATTAAAATTGATTTTCATAGTTTGACGGATTCAGCGCAGTTTAGTGCTTTGCGTAAGGGTGAAATTGATATTGCATTTACTCGTTATCCTGATGAGTCAGGTGATTTTGAGAATGTGCAAATTTTCCAAGAACCTTTGGCTTTAATTATCCCGAAAACATCTTCTTTTGCAGATCAGCGTACAGTGAGTATTAAAGAATTTAATCATCAAGATTTTGTGATCAGTGATGAAGATGCTTCACCTCAATTGCATAAAATTATTCAAGATTTCTTTAAACAGTCGAAGTTAAATGTCAATGTGGTACAGAAATCGACCAATATTTTGTTAAATGTCAATTTGGTGGGTATGGGTGTAGGTTGGAGTCTGGTTCCCGCTTATGTGATTCCTTTACTGGGCGATAAGATCGTGGTGAAAAATACCATTGAGCCTTTACCGATGATTGGATTGTATGCGAGCTATCGTAAAGATCAGAAAAATGAAGCAATTGCTTTGATTTTAAAAATTTTAAAAGAACAGTTTTATATGGAAATGTTTTGAGTCAATCAAAATGCTAGATGATAAAAAAAGTCGGAATAACTTAAATTATTCCGACCCTATTTCCGTACTCAAATTTTAAGAACTGTTTTATGGTCTTAAAATAAGAATAGCTTTTGTGCATTTTCACCCAGAATCTGTTGCTGTTCTTTCAGGTCAGGAACGATTGTCTTAAATGCTTTTATAGCAGTTTCATAAGATACTTTAGATTCATGCTGCGTATGTGGCCAATCACTGCCCCAAATTAACTTATGCATAAAGCCTTTTTCTTTGAGTAATTGAAAGGCTTGGGTTGCAATTGAGATACTTTTAGAGAAATCACCAAGACGATAAAACCCAGAAACTTTAATCCAGTGTTGATCAGGTTCTAACATGCTTAGAAGTTTTTGATAATCAGGATCTGCAATACCTTTGACTGGGTCAATACGTCCAAAATGGTCAATCACCACATTGAGTTTATACGGACTCAGCACAGGTAAAATCTGTACCAGATATGCAGGCGGTGCATGTAACTCAATTTGCCAATTCATAAAAGATAAATGATTAAGCAAGCTCTGCCATGCAGAGGTAGAAAAATCTGGTAGTTCTTTACCAAATAGGTTTAAACGAATCCCTACGATACCTTGCTGATTGAGTTTGACCAATTCATCAATGCAAAGGTCTGGCTCGACCATTGCAATGCCTTTGAGACGTTCAGGATATTGCGCAATAGCATTCAGCATTGCACGGTTATCTGTACCTAAAAAACTGGGTTGAACTAAAACGCCATGTGTTAAATGATGTTGATCCAGATGCGCAATATATTCGCCTACAGAAGCATCATAATCTGGTGTATAGCGTGCAGTGGCGATACAAGGATCATTTTTTGAAAATACATGGGCATGCGTATCAACAGCAAACATTTTTATCTCACATTACAAATTTAAGTATCAGTACTGCAATCAAAGCTGCGATTAAACCAATAGGAACAGCTCTAAATAACAGTTGATTAAAGAGTTGGTTTTTATCAACATCCGCGGGTGCTGATCCTAAAATTAGGCTTCCGCCAGACGAAAACGGGGAGATGGCGGAAGCTTGCGCACCAACAACGATGCAAAGGAAAAGGACCAAAGGGTTTAAGCCCGAAGCAAGTGCAATCGCAGGTACAATCGGGAAAAGCGTCGGTGTAACCACACCTAAAGTGCTTGAGAAAACAGACATGATGGCACTGATCAAGCAAATCAGAATCGGGATCAACCAAATCGGCACGTTATTGGCTAACCAATCAGACAGTTGCGTAATGACGCCGAGCTTTACACCCAATGCAATGAGCATGCCGACACCACAGATCATGATTAAAGTGTTCCAAGGAACCAATGCCATGACTTTTTTCTCATCGGCAAGTTTCATGAAAAGGCTGATCAGGGCAAAGATGATGGCAATAAAACCGATATCAATTTTTGAGTTTAAGAAGGCAATGGTCTGTTGATCTGGCATCAATAAATTTAAAATCGGGAAGATCAAAACAATCGCCATCATGCCAATAATTAGGGCGATAGACTTTTTCTGTTTTTCGTCAAATGCTTCAGGTGGTGTATCTTCAATATGAATCGAATTACTATTTCGATTCCATAAAGTGTAGATGCCCAATACAACAATCGGAATAACCAGTGTCACTACAAAAATACCTGTGGCATAGCTGAAACTGGTTGCGCTATCAATGCCGACATTTTCCATCAAACTACGGAAAATAATGCCACTTTGCGAGGTCATAAAGTTTGCACCTGCAAGCGCACCGTAATTGACCGCCATACCGCCAATAATCATGCTCATATTGGTTTTACGGCATAACAATAGGGTGATCGGTGCCATAAAGGCTAAGACGGTATAGAAACCTGCACCTAAAGCCGCGATGATGGTTGAGGCAAAAAACACTGCCAAAGGCAATAACTGTGGGAATTTCCGACATTTATACAGGAGATGACTGGCAAGCTTTTCTAGTGCACCATTGGCAAGGGCAAAGTTATAAAACAAGGTCACAGAAAAAATAATAAAGAAAATTTTTACTGGCCAAAGTTCGATGATTTCAGATGGTTTGAGTCCCATACCAAAACAACCAATCAAATAGGCAAAAATGATCGTAAAAAATCCGATATTGATTTTCGTCACGTAACCTAAGCCAATGGATATGGCTAAAGCAGCAAGAATAAGCATCGTCATTTGTCATCTCTCCTTGACAGTATATGACTCATAAACATACAAACATATATATGTTTAGATGTTTGTATTAAAGTATGTTGTGTTATGATTGTCAAATCCTCATTTTGTAATAGTTATGCAAATGCTTGATGAAAATGCATTTAAAAATTTTAAATTGCCTCGTTACGAGCAAGTACGTTGGCAAATTCAAAAGCTTTTAGTTCAGTCTAAATGGATGATTGATGAACCTATTCCATCTGAACAAGAATTAGCCAACATGTATAGCGTGTCTGTCGGAACAGTACGTAAAGCCGTTGAAGGATTAGTTGAAGATGGTTTGTTGGTGAAATCGCAAGGGCGAGGAACATTTTTAAGACAGCCTAACTTTGCAACATCTCTGATGCGTTTTTTTCGGATGCGTAATCAATTCGGTGAAGATGTACAGCCAATCGGTGAAATTAAAAAACTGGAAATTATTGAGGCAGTTCCCGCAATCAATCAAAAATTACAACTGAGTGAAAACGATCCATTGATTTATATCGAACGTGTGCGTTTGAATGAAAATGTGGTGGTTTTAAGTGAGAAAATTTGGCTGTCAGCGCAGTTGTTTTCAGCGCTCAAAGAGGTTGCATTAAAAGATTTCGCGAATCTGCTTTATCCATTTTATTATGAAAAATGTGGGCAATTTGTTTCTTCAGCGGTGGAACAACTTTCTTTTAAAAAGAATCTTCAAGATCCGTACTTAGCCAATCAATTGTCAGAAGCTTTAGTACAAGTGTGCCGTATTGCTAAAGACATTCAAGGGCATCCGATTGAATATCGTGAATCTTTGGGCTTTGCTGAAAATTTTAATTATGAGATTACGATTCACTAAATTTGTGTTTTCTTAGTTGACTCATCATCAGGATACATCACGGTATGCTGATGATATTTTCATCATTTTGTTTCATTATTCCTGTACATAAAAACATCTGATTTGCGCTATTCTTATTCCATAAAAACAGCATCAATCGGGTCAGAATAATGAAACTTTATACCAATGCGCACTCCCGCGGAAATACACTGCTACCTTTACTTAAAGAATTAGACATTGAAAATCAGGTCGAAATCATTCAGGTGGAATATAAAGATCTGCGCCAGCCTGAATATTTGGCTTTAAATCCGATGGGTAAAGTCCCTTTTTTGGTGGATGGTGATTCAGTCATTTCAGAAACACCTGCAATTTTTGCCTATTTAGCAGATAAGTTTATTGAGAAAGGTTTTGCACCTGCATTGAATGATCCGAAACGTGGTGAATATTTGAAATGGTTATTCTTCTGTCATGGACCGATGACTGAGATGATGGATTTTAAAAGTTTAAATGTTTCACCTGAATTGGCTGCTGAAAAAAAGGGCAGTCTAAGTTTTGGTTCAGAACAATTGGTTTATGATTTTATAAAGGCAGGACTGAGTAAAGCAAATCCATATCTGTTGGGAGATAAAATTTCTGCAGCGGATCTGTTTCTGGCGTATTGGCTGGTTTTTGCGATTTCTTTTAAAATTGTGCCGTATCTGGATGAATTTAAACCCTTCTTAAAGCTGATTCAGCAACGTGATTCAGTGAAGGATGTACAGTGGTTTCAGGCGGTTTAGACCTTCAATGGAAAGGTTGGAACAGACAACGGCGGCTGTTGATAGCCGCCGGTTTAAAGCCTGAAAATAGAGTTGATCAATGTTGTTGATCTTTAAGTTTGTTATAGGTTTCTTCTGATAGTGCTTCGACAGACCAGTGTGGTGTTGCATCGCTTTTCATCAGACTGAATTGATAAAATTTATGTGGATATTCACTGGAATAGTTTTCACTATCTGAAAGATAGTCTGACTGGACAATAAATTTCGTGTTTTCCAGCCATGTTGCAGCAGAAAAGCCGACATTATTTTCTGCTTGAAATTGAGGGATGGTTTTTGTGGCTTCAAAAATGAGATTAGTGTCATTTTTTTCATCAATTTGATAAATATTCAGTTCATTGTCCGTATAGCCTGCTTCCAGATCACTGTTAATACTGAGCATATATTTATAGTCAGGACTGAATGTAGGTATGCCTGACAGATGAGTTTCTGTTCCCGTTTTTAAATTCAGCAAGGTATAACCTGCTCCTTCATAATATTGTGTATGTAAGAGCAAGGAATCAATAGCAGGATATTCATTGATAACTGTATAGGAACATACTTCACAGTATTCTGGATGGTCTTCTTTACCTCTGCTTGGCATATATTTTTTAATTGTCCCATTAAAAAGTTTAATGCTGATGCCATCGCCAATTTTTTGGATTAAATCAGGATATTTAGCGCGAATCTGTTCTTGTGCATAGGTATAACATTGTAATGAGTTTTCTGGACACAAAGGACCAGCTTCCTCACTGCGGGTAAAGCGGGTACTGTCCAGTGTATTTTTTGAAGGCTGTAAGGCAATGATCTGATCGGAGGATGTTGATGTATTATTTTGTTCAGATGTCGGTTTTGAGCACGCAGTGAGTGCTGTAATACATGCAAGTAAAATAATTTTTTTCATAAGAATAAATGATTTAATTTGAATGTGGGTATTATGCGTAAATTTATTCTTCAATACAGCTTTTTTATTGACAGAAATATGTTTGAATGAAAAATATTGGTATAAAATTTATGTGAAAAATAAAAAACAGATATAGGTACATGAATTATTGGTATTTAAAATCACCATGTTTTAAACACGGTGATTTTAAAAAATTGAGCAGTATTTACAGCTTACTTCGCATGCAATTTACTGAACAGTTGCTGGCTGACAGTATTCATGGTTTGTGGGATGGCAAGTGCAGCCACGAAACGGTCAGGACGTAAAATCACCATTGCTTGATCAGTTTTACCAAACCATGAGCGGATTTCTGTACCTGTATCACCAATCGTGATTACACCATCATGGATTTTACGTTTTTCATTGCCCAGCTGCACAGCAGGAAGCACCTGAATAAACTTCACACCCAAAGATTGCCATACTTTCATATTGGTATCATTGATGCCCCATTTCGGATCTACACCCCAAGCGATTACAGCAAAGTCATTCCCAATCACTTCATCGAGTAAAATTGTTTGACCATTTTCAAGTTGAACTTGTGGTTGGATGAACATTTTACCGACTGGAGAATCTTTACGATGATCTTGAATCAAAGCACCATCATTGTATTTCGGCATCGGTTTAAAACGCATTTCCAGTAAATACTGTTTGATTGGTTTGATGTAATTCAATGCATAAGCAATTCCATCACGGACAAAACCTTGCCATTTTTTCGGTGGTGCAAGTACATGACCTGCCATGACAGAAAGATCAATCATGGCTTTGGCATGGTCTTTACGTTCAACCTGGTAAGAATCCAGCAGATCAGGTGTTGCTTTACCCTGAACGACTAAAGCCACTTTCCATGCTAGGTTAAAGGCATCACGCATACCGCTGTTATAGCCCTGACCTTGCCATACTGGCATGATGTGCGCAGCATCACCTGCAAGTAAAATACGATCTACACGGAACTTATCTGCAATACGTGCATTGTGGGTATAGACACGCTGACGGATCACTTCGATACCATCTGTGGTTGGTAAAACTTTAGATAGAAGTTTGGCAATATTTTCAGGTTTGCTCAGTTCTTCCTGGGTTTCGCCAGGCATCACCATAAATTCAAAACGACGGATACCATGAGGTAAGGCAGCTGACACATAAGGACGAACAGGGTCACAGCACAAGTAAATGTGCGGAGTTGCTAATGGGTCATTTTCAATGTCAATCACGATCCACTGGTTCGGTGCTGTTTTACCATCGAAACCAATATTTAAAGTACGACGGACAATTGAGTTCCCTCCATCACAGGCAATTAAGTACTGTGCATGGATGACTTCTTGATTGCCATCTTTATTTTTAATATTCAGCGTGACGCCATTGGCGTCCTGAGTGAACTCGTCTAAATGACGTGAGAATAAAACCTGCGTATTTTCATACTGTTTTAAACCCTGTAATAACACATTATCCACTTGCGGTTGAATAAAGGCATTACGACGTGAAAAACCAAATTCACGGGTTAATGGCTGAATATCGGCAAAGCAACGACCTTTCGGGGTTAGAAAACGCATTGCATGATTTGGCGTGGTATGTGGCAGGACTTTGTCCACCAGACCCAGTGACTGAATGGTACGCAGAGATTCATCATCAATCCCAATCGCACGCGGGTAATCAATTAAACTGTCCAGTTGCTCGACCACAGTCACGTATACGCCTTGTTTGCTTAAGTAATTGGCAATTGTCAGACCTACAGGACCCGCACCTAAAATAGCCACTTGCGTGGTGTAATCAATCTTTGAACTCACAGCGATTATTCCATTCAAATCACAACATATTCATATTAATGACTGAAATGAGGGGCTAAGCCTAGCTATGCCATAGTGGATAACTCGTTGTGAATTTGAGTGCTTAAAAAATGGAGTATTGAATAATGTTTTGTTTTTATTTGGTTTATTTTGAAATTAAGCATATTCATTTTTAATTCAATGATTCTTTTAAACTATCAATGAAAAGGAATTTATCTTATCGTTCTTCATTGAAAATTATACTTATATTTAAAACATTTCACTGTGATTGCTTTTGTATCTAAATGGCTTTGGAAGATAGACAGCTTGGATAAAAATTGAAAAGTTGATTTTAGATAGTATATGCAAAATAAAAAGACTAAATCGCAGCATGATTTAGTCTTTTTATCCAGATTATCTTTTCAAATAATCTGATGTGATCTCTGGAGAGATTTGTTTATCAATAAAAATTAATTATTGACCAGCTTGTGGTGCTGAAGTAGCAGGTGCTTCAGCAGCACTTTCAGTTGCAGGTTGAGCAGATGGTTGACCCGCAGCTTGAGTTTCTTCAGAAGCAGTTGGTTGTTCTTGAGTAGAAACAACAACTTGTTCTTCAGCTGCTGGTGCTGCTTTTTCTTTTGCAGCAAATGTTGAGAAAGCTGTTAAAGCAAGGGTAGTTGCTAAAAGTGTTTTAACTAAATTCATTGTGGCATCCTTTGTTCATTAAATGACGATTTAATCGTCTTAAGCGTAAAAGTCTTGTGAGAGCATCGAGTGTTAAATGCGTTGCAGTTCACAAGGAGTAAAACCATGCTAAGTGCAGAATAAAAATTGATCAACCTTTACAACAAAGCGAAACAGTACGAGTTACGTGTTTAAAACAAAGCCTTATCTTATGTAATAATTTTGTGAATAAATCGCTTTTATGAAGCGCTTAAAGTGTATGAAAATATGAAAATTTGGTTAAAAATTAATCTCATTTTTTACTTAGACTCAACATTGAATGTGGATGGTTTATGAATGTAGTATTGGAGTTTTGAATTTTTTTAGATATTTTTATCTAAAAAATAGATTTTAAATCGTAACTTTCACACAGATTTTGAATCATAATAGACCGTGTTCTAATTTCTTATAACCCGTCATATTTCATAACGTTGAGTTGATACTTTGAAGATTCTTGCGCAAAAAACAGTAAAGACCCATATCATTTCTGGCTTTTTAGGTGCAGGAAAGACCACCTTATTACAACATCTACTTCAACAGAAGCCTGAAGGGGAAATTTGGGCAATTTTGATGAATGAATTTGGGCAAATTGGGGTCGATCAACAATTATTACCGCAAGATTCGGGCTATGAAGTCAAAGAGCTATTGGGCGGTTGTTTGTGTTGTGCAGGGCAGTTGCCAATGCAAATTGCGTTATCACGCTTAATTCAAGAGAAACAACCTGATCGCTTATTTATTGAACCGACGGGTTTAGGACATCCCGCACAGCTTTTAGAACAGTTAACCGAACCGCATTGGCAGTCGCAAATTGATATGCGCGCATTAGTGACAGTTGTGGATGGTAGTCGTCTACATGATGAGGCATTTATTCAGCAAGATTTATTTCAAGACCAGCTCAAAGCTGGGCAAATTGTGGTGGTTTCCCATGCAGATTCAATGAAAGATGCAGATCAACAGAAGCTTCATCATTTTAAAGCAGATTATCTAACGTCTATTCAAACATGGTTATTGGCAGAACAGGGCAATATTGAAATTTCACAGCTCGATGTGCCTCATCAAGGTATTCAAAGAAAAGTTGTACCTTTGATTCAAGTGCAAAAACAGCTTTCTGCGGATGCAGAATTTCCAGTGATTAAGCAATTGCCATATCACTATGTTGAAACTTCAAATGGTTATACGGTTGCAGGTTGGAAATTTTCCAAACGATGGACGTTTGATTTTTACGATTTACTCGATGTGTTATGTGAGCAAAAAGATTGGTTACGAATAAAAGGGATTTTTAATACCAATCAAGGTTGGATGACATTCAATTTCAATCCAGAAGACTTGAACTATAAGTCAGGTGAAGAAAGTTTAGATAATCGCATTGAAATCATTATTCAAAATACAACGGGCTCAGATCATAGAGATTGGGAGAGTTTTGAAACTGCTTTGTTGAATTGTCGGATTGATCAAGCTGAAATAAATCAGTAATCCTGTTTAAAATCTTATAGACTGTGCGCCATATTTGAGAACTTATTTTTTGGAATTTTCATGGCACTTAAAGCAACGATTTATAAGGCAGATTTGAATATTGCCAATATGGATGTGCATCAGTATGGCGATTTTCAATTGACCATGGCATTGCATCCATCTGAAACCATTGAGCGTTTAATGGTTCGTGTTCTAGCTTTTGCACGTTTTGGTGATGAGCGTTTGGAATTTACCAAAGATTTGTTTGAAACTGATGAACCTGCATTGTGGGAAAAAGACTTAACTGGGCAATTGGTGAAATGGATTGAAGTCGGTTTGCCTGATGAAGATAAAGTGAAAAAAGCCGCAGCACGTTGTAGCGAAGTGGCAGTGATTGCTTATGGATCAGCAGTTGCAGAATGGTATAAGCGTAGTTCTAAACTCAAAACATTGAAAAACGTTCAGGTATGGCAACTGTCTGAAGCAACAACATTGGCAATTCAGGATTTGTGTGAACGTACGATGCAATTACAGCTCAATGTGATGGATGGTGAGTGGACATTGATCGGTGACAATGCTCAAGCCGTGATTGAGTGGACGCAGTTACAGTAATTTTCGTAAAATTAAACAAATAAGCATCTTGCAAAAATAATTTTCAGAATCATTCAGATTAATATTGAATGTTCCCTTATCTTTTTAGGCTGAGAAACAGCGTTTCATAAGAGGTAGGTGGTTTTATATTAGAGGCCCCTCATCCTCTTGCGGAGGTTATCTCCTCATCCCTGAGCCATATATGGTGCAAGAGAAGGAAACTCTCGATATATTTTTGAATATGTTTTGAATCTAAATCTGAATATTTTATGACTTATGTAAGAAGTCTTATATCAAGGTGTTGAACCAACATATCACGCGGAGCAAAGACATGACAGCTGAATTAGAAATTATTGATTTAAAAGTAGGTGAAGGTAAAGAGGCGGTAAAAGGTGCTTTGATTACCACGCATTACACTGGTTGGTTGGAAGATGGAACGAAGTTTGATTCTTCTATAGACCGTGGAAACTATTTTGAAACCGTGATTGGTACTGGTCGTGTGATTAAGGGTTGGGATCAAGGCATCATGGGAATGAAAGTTGGTGGAAAACGTAAATTAATCGTGCCATCACACCTTGCTTATGGTGAGCGTAAAATGGGTAAAATTATTCCTGCGCATTCAAATCTGATTTTTGAGATTGAATTATTTGACGTTAAAACACGTGATTGATAGCTATTCCAAAGTGTATTGCAAGATATAGTAATGAAAAGATAGAGGTCAGTTTGATCTCTATTTTTATAATCTTCTTTATTCACGCAGATTGAAAAGTTAAGTCTCGCATGATCGTAAAAGTTGATCTGAGTTGACTCCATTGTTTGTTCATAAAGCAGTGTTATAAGTGTAAAATTGCACTACTGTTTAACTTTTACTATTTTTGATAATAATGTGATAAAAAGCACACTGTAATGATTCTAAGACCATTAAATAATCAGCATGTAACAATCATCTACAATATTTTTGTTTTAAAAGTGTTTAAATAGTACAAATAAATAATTCTACTCAGAATTGTTTTTTTAAGATTCGTTTCAGTTTTATTCTTTTAAATCATCGTTGTAAAAGCTCTGATTATTTTCGTCCAAAAAAGGATTTTAGTACCTCAATCATTGAGGTGCTACGGGCGTATTCAGATTTAGAACAATGATGATTGAGTATTTAAATATATGTTAAGCCGTTACTTTTCTCCTTCAGCGATGATGTGCATAACACTATTATTTTCTCCTTTTTATAATAGTGCGATGGCAGAAGTAGATCCAGTTACTACTGATAGTACAGTAGTACAAGAACTTCCAAAGATTGATTTAAATACGCTGACAATTATTGGCTATCATGAAATTACTGAAAAGAAAGATGCAGTGATGCCAGCGTATGCAGTGACACCGAAGCAATTCGAATTGCATTTAGATTGGTTGCAAAAGAATGGCTATAACTTTGTCAATGTTGATCAAATTATCAAAGCCAATGAAGGTAAATCTAAGTTACCGACTAAACCAGTTTTATTGACTGTAGATGATGGTTATCAGTCTTTTTATAAATATGCTTATCCAATTTTAAAACAACGTAAAATTCCAGTGGTACTCGCTGTAGTTGGTTCGTGGCTTGAACCAAAAGCCAATGCCATGGTGCAGTTTGGTGATGACAAACTGGATCGAAAAAAACTGCTGTCGTGGGATGAGTTAAAAACCATGCAGAAGAGTGGCATCGTTGAGATTGGTAGCCATAGTTATAATTTACATCGTGGTGTAACAGGCAATCCGCAAGGGAACTCTGAACCTGCCGCAGTGACACGTGAATATAATCCTAAAACTAAGACTTATGAAGATGACAAGGATTACGCAGATCGTATTTTTAACGATTTGAAAAAGAACAATAAAGTCTTGTCTGCACATGGTTTAAAAGCGCCACGTGTGATGGTTTGGCCTTATGGTCGCTACAATATGGAAGCTGTCGCTTTGGCAAAAAAAGCAGGCATGCCGATGACCATTAGCCTAGATGATGGTCCAGACCATATTGAAAAATCTTTAGGTCATATGAACCGTATCTTGGTTGAAGGCGGAATGACAACAGACTCGTTGGCGCAAGAAATTCAGAGCCGTCAAATGGGTTTTACTGACAATAATCGTTCGCAAAAAATTATGCATGTCGATTTGGACTATATCTATGATCCTGATGAAGCACAGCAAGAGAAAAACTTAGGGCGTTTGTTAGATCGTATCCGTGATATGCATGTCACAACAGTATTTTTACAAGCTTTTGCTGATCCAGATGCCAATGGTTCAGCCGATATGGTGTATTTCCCGAATCGTTATTTGCCAATGCGTGCTGACTTATTTAACCGCGTGGCTTGGCAAATTCAGTCACGTACACAAGTGGGGCGTTTATATGCATGGATGCCATTATTGGCATGGGAATTACCTGCGTCAAATCCTGCATCTAAAGATTTAGTAGTGACGCAACAAGCAAAAAATAGTGACCATTTGAATATGGGTTATCATCGTTTAAGCCCATATTCACCAGAAGCGCGTAAAGTGATTGAAGGCCTATACGAAGATTTGGCAAAGTCGACAACATTTGATGGAATCTTATTCCATGACGACGCAACATTGTCTGATTATGAAGATGCAAGTCCTGATGCGATCAAAGCTTATGAAAAAATTGGTTTACCCGCAGATTTAGAAGAAATTCGTAATGATGATGCGAAACTTCAAAAATGGACGGATTTTAAAACCAAAACCATTGATAACTTTGCTATGGATTTGGCACAAAAAGCACGTTATTACCAACCATTCTTACTCACTGCACGTAATTTATATGCTCAAGTTGCCTTGTCCGCGTATTCTGAAAATTGGTATGCACAGTCTTTAGAACAATCTATTCAAAAATATGACTTTACTGCAATCATGGCAATGCCATATATGGAACAAGCGCCTGATGCAGACAAGTTTTATAAAGATTTAGTTAAACGTGTGAAGCAACAGCCGAATGGGATTAAAAAGACCATTTTTGAATTACAAGCGGTGAATTGGCGCAATAACCAAAAAATTCCGACTTCTGAAATGACGCAAACGATTGCTTCGTTGTATCAGCAAGGCGTAATGCATGTGGGCTATTATCCAGATGATCCAATCGAGGAGCATCCTAACACGGCTGAAATGCGTAAAGTATTCGATTCTAAACCACAACGTATGGTTCCTTAGGGTGTTGTTATGAATGCAATTCAGCATCTGTGGCAGTCGATATTAAATTTTATTTTTTATTATCCATTGTTCATGTCGTTTTTGTGGATGATCGGTGCGGTTATTTTTCATTGGAAAGAGCGTAAAGAACCGCCTTATAAACAGCCAGCGCCATTGAAAGAATATCCTTTGGTTGCGGTACTCGTGCCTTGTTTTAATGAACAGGACAATGCACATGAAACCATTAGTCATGCATTAAAATTAGATTATCCAAACTTTGAGGTCATTGCGATTAATGACGGCAGCTCTGACAATACCAAAGAAATTTTAAATGAATTGGCGTTGCAATATGACAAACTTCGTGTCGTTCATTTGGCGGAGAACCAAGGTAAAGCAATGGCTTTGCAAGCAGGTAGTTTGTTGACAGATGCTGAATATTTAATTGGGATTGATGGAGATGCTTTGCTTGATCCGCATGCAGCACAATGGATGATTCGACATTTTATCGACCACCCAACAGTTGCGGCAGTCACAGGAAATCCACGTATTCGTACCCGATCAACACTACTTGGTCGAATTCAAGTCGGTGAGTTCTCTTCGATTGTGGGCATGATTAAACGTGCACAAAGTACCTTTGGGCGTTTATTTACTGTATCTGGTGTGATCACTGCATTCCGTAAAAGCGCGGTGCATGAGGTGGGCTATTGGTCACCGAATATGTTGACCGAAGACATTGATGTGACATGGAAATTACACCGAGCAGGGTGGGAAGTACGCTTTGAGCCGAATGCTTTGGTGTGGATTTTAATGCCTGAAACTTTTAATGGTTTGTGGAAACAGCGTCTGCGTTGGGCAATGGGTGGGGCACAGGTACTATTAAAGAATATAGATGTATTGCTAAAGCCAAAACTGAACTTTCTTTGGCCCCTTATCATTGAATTGATCCTGACCTTGGTTTGGTCATATTTAATGTTAATCATGGTGATTTTCTGGATTTTGCATTTAGTTTTACCTTTGCTTGGAACGCCTGCAATCAGCTCACCGTTGTTACCAATGGGAACGGGAATATTATTGGGAACGACTTGTCTATTGCAATTTGCAATCAGTAAATGGATGGACAGTCGCTATGAATCGACTTTAGTGAAAAACTACTATTGGATGATTTGGTATCCTTTCGTATTTTGGTTGATTACCGTCACAGCAAGTATTGTGGCATTTCCCAAAGTGCTTAAGTTGGGAAGCAGTAAACGGGCGCGTTGGGTGAGTCCTGACCGTGGTATGCGCCAAGATGGCTGATGATTTGAATATGTCTGAGCAAAATCAGACCAAAGGCAAAAATATGAAAGCAGAATCTTTGATTATTGATTTGCGTAAGCAGTTGCCGTGGCATCGTCGTTATTTCTCTACGACAATGACAGCAATGTTGTGGGCATTTTGGTTATTGCTTTGGCGTCCAATCGTGATTTTGGTGGGTTATCTTTCTTTGGAAAAACCACAGTTGATCCATTATTTTTTCGAAGCTTTTGCCAAGGCTTTAGAAAATGGTTTAATTGCATTAATTGCCTGTGCGGTTTCTTTATGGTTATGGAGTAACTTTGTTCCTGCGAAAACTAAAAAGGAAATGGAACCTAAATCTACACAAGATTATGCCGACCATTTCAACTTAAATGTTGAGGCTTTAGTTCATTCACGTCAGCAGAAAATTTCAACTGTCCACCATGATGCGGATGGTCGTATCACTTATATCGACTAAGTATTGGTCGATCAAAGTCCCACCTGTTGGGACTACGATGTACAAAGGGAATCCTTCATGTCCGCAAAAATAAATTCGGCAGAGAGCATTCGAGGTTTGGCTTGCTTAGCTGTCGTTTTTTCTCATCTCGCGATGAGTTTTTTTCCATACTTACATCATTTTGATCCAAATGAAGTGACTGATTTGGCATGGGTAAATGCAACGCATCATTCACCATTTGCATTTATTTATTCAGGTGATGCCGCCGTTTTTGTATTTTTTGTATTGAGTGGTTATGTACTTAGTTATGCGACATTAAATAAGCCTGAGCAATTCCATAAAAAAATCAAAATGATGATGGTAAAGCGTTATCCTCGTCTTATGATTCCTGCGTTAACTTCGTGTTTAATCATTTGGCTGGTCTTTAAATTTGTCCATATTAATAGTCATCATGTTGGAATGTGGCTTCAAGCGTTTACTGTGCAAGGTTTTAGTTTAAAGCAAGTCCTCTATGAGGGAACAATAGGCGCTTTTCTATTTTCAGAAAGTGATGTCAATTGGGTGCTATGGACCATGACGATTGAGTTAATGGGATCATTTGCATTATTTTTTCTATTGTATCTACTCCACTATAAAAAAATCGCGTTTTGGCTAGGCTCGGTGATTATTCCTTGTCTTGCTTATTATTGGAGAGGTCAGGGATTTAGTTTCGGGATTTCGAGCTTTATTATCGGGATCTATATTTATCTTTATGCCAAAACCTTAACGAGTTATGTTGCTATCCCTATGTTATTGCTCGGTTTATATTTTGCAGGTGCGCATAATACCAGTGCATCTTATCAGTGGTTGTATGCCTTTTGGGGAGAGCACACTTATGATTATTGCAACTTCTTGGCAGGAACCCTGATCGTTTATAGTGTGCTGATGAGCCCATTATTATCCAAATGCTTAGATCATCCGATACTGGTTTGGCTCGGGAAATTATCATTCTCCATTTATTTACTGCATTTATTAATGCTGTATTTGGTGTGTATCCCTCTATTTAATTTATTCTTTAATATGGGATGGAGTTATTCTGCCTCAGCGATTCTTTCAGGGTTGAGTGCGATTGGTGCGACATTGATTGTGGCAAATTTTTATAGCCGCTATGTTGATGAATTTGCAATTAAAGCCAGCAATGCACTTGCCAATAAAGTGTTGAACTAAGCTTTTATTTGAAATTTCATGTTTTGAAAATAACTTTTACAATTTTGCAATGAGTTTGTTGTTTTTTAAGCAATAAAAAAATTGAAAAGTGTCGTAATTTGATAAAGTATAGCGGTTTTATTGGCATGGACCGCTTCAATGCATCTGATCAAATCAATAGCATTTTCACTCATGGCGATGAGCTTTCAACTCGCGCATGCAACTCCATTAAATGCTCAACAAGCATTAACTGAAGCACCACCTTTGAGTTTGTTCGAGTCGTGGAATACACCTATTGAGCCATTCAAGATTTTCAATCATATCTACTATGTCGGTACTGAAAATTTATCTTCCGTGTTGTTTGACACAGGTGATGGTTTGGTTCTAATTGACAGTGGCATTGCTCAATCTGCACCACAAATTAAAGCCAATATAGAAAAGTTAGGTTTTAAAATTACAGATGTTAAGTATTTGCTGAATAGTCATGCACGTTTAGACCAAGCGGGTGGTTTTGCGCAATTAAAACAATGGAGTGGGGCAAAATTAATCGCGAGTGCTGCCAATGCTGAAATGCTTGCCAATGGTGCAACTTCGGATTTTGCTTTGGGAAATCAATTATTATTTCCAGTGGTAAAAGCGGACATTATTATTAAAGATGGTGAACAGCTTAAACTTGGTCGCCAAACTTTTACTGCGCATGCAACACCTGGACATTTGCCAGGAGCGACGTCTTGGACCACTGATGTAAAATATCATTTTAAAAATTATAAAGTGATTTATGCAGATAGCTTATTTACAAGTGGCTATTACCTATTAAACAATAAAAATTATCCAGATATTGTGTCAGATATGCAGCAAACGTTTAAAACTTTAGAAGCGATTCATGCAGATATTTTCCTTGCCAATAAGGCTGATCGTTTTAATATGAAGCAGAAATTGGAAAAGTTGCAAGCAGGCGATAAACGGGCTTTTATTGACCCTACAGGCTTACAAAGTTATGTGGAAAAAGGCAAAGCTGACTTTGAAAAACAGTTGCAAGATCAACAGCAATTGGCTCAGTTAAAGTCTTTGCAATAATTCAATCACCATCCAATGGGTGTTCTATATGCAAAGTATAGTACATCCAACTATATTTCGATTGTAAAGTTAATAAATTGACAATGAAAAAAAATGTTACGTTTAAGCCAAATACTCGAATTTAGATAGTTATACAATTTAGAGCGTAAATTATTAAAAATATTCAAATTACAAAACCGCAAAGCCGTACATAGATTGCATTGCAATTGAAAAGTTTGAGATCATATTATGTTGAAAATTATTATTTTTATTCTCGTGATAGGCGTATTGTATGTCCTATGGCGTATGGTCGCAAAACATAAAATCAATGCAGCATTTGATCAACAACGACAAGATTTATCTCAAATTGTTCAACATGCTCAATATGATGATGAATTGCCAGAAAAGACAAAAATAATTAAGCAAATGATTGACGAGGAACGTCAAAAAACTGTTGTTGAGCTCGTTGAGCCTGAGCAGAAATTAGATGTTGTTCATGATCAAAGTCCTGTAGTTAAAATTGCAGTCACTGATGAAGATCAACGATTATTTGATGCAGTGGCTCGGTTATTTTTTGAGCAGGCTTTACAAGTCAGGGATTTTCAGCAAGCGAATAAAATTCAGCAAGATTTGATGTGTAAAATGCCGATGAATACTGAGAGCCAAGCAAGTGCTTTTGATTTTGGCGAATGGTCAGTGTTTTGGCATTATCATGATCAATCACTTGAATATTATGTGGGACGTTACGGTATTTTCTATGCCCATGTCGATCGTGAGGGCATAGAGCATAAAGCTGAGTTTAAAGACGTGATTTAAAAGATAAGGCTTAAAAGGTGTGACTTAAAAGAAATGGTCTGATTTTAAATGACTTAATTTTCGATAAGCGATTTCAATTCTTTTAATCGAAACTCAGTTGAATTGATTTGACAGTCTAGATGGGCAAAGCCAGAAGCTAATCCTAATGCACCATAAGTCAAACTACTCATAAGTTCATCACACTGGGCTATACGATAATTGAGCCAAGCTTTTTGTGATTTTTCTAATAATGCTTTATTTTTTTCATCATATTGATTATAGACTTGTTGGTAAAGTTTGTTCATTTTAGCTTTATCAGTTTTAAGTTTTTGTTCCATACATTTATAAAGCGACATTTGATCTTGTTGATTGCATTGGGCAAAACTAATAGTAGGTATGAAGCAAAGGCTAAATATTAAAAGATTGAATTTCATTGATTATTTCCGAAGTGAATTATAATGATGAGCACTTTTATTGATCAAGAGTTTGTAAAATTCTAGATTTAATTTGATCTAAATAAAATAAGTCATTGTTTAAACGATACATTAAAATAGCACCTTCATAATCCGCAACACTGATTTTTGCTAGATTTTGCGCCGTATTCTCATCAAGATTTTGTTTAAAAAGTTGATAAAAAGTGTTTTGCCAATCTTGGAAAATATCTCGAATTTTTTGAAGAATCTGTTCCGAAATTGAGCTGGCTTCGAGTGAGATGATGCCTACCAAACAGCCTTTAATTTCATAGCTAAAAAACTGTATTGCTTTGCGATGCATATTTTCAAATTGTGTGATTGGATCAACTTCATTGAAGTCATTCAGTGTGAACAACTGTTGATTTAAATATTGATGTGTATGTTCTAAGACTTTGAGTAATAAGGCTTCTTTGTTTGGTGCATAATAATAGAAAGATGCTTTACTCAACCCACAAGCTTTTGCCAACATCTCCATGCTCGTTCCTGCATATCCGTGCGCTTTAAATTGCAACGCGCAGATGTTGAGCATTTGTTCTGAGGAGAGTTTTTGTGGGCGCATAGATGTCCTTATGGCAAGCCGAATGGATTAAACATTCAAAATGTTAATCAGCGATTAAGGTGGTGAATGTATTGAGCATTTTATCCCAAATTTGTTCAGAATCTTTACGGAAATAGCCCATATGACCAATTTGTTTTAAGCCAAACTCATCTGCTGAGATGTTGATAAAGTGCATTGGGGCATTTTTATAATGTTGCATAAATGCATAACGAGAACTTGGAAGCGCCCAATCATCATCCAAGGCTGCAACTGCATAAATTGGTGTTTTGACTTGTGCATATTGCTCATGTAATTCATGTTGTTCAGGATCTGCAAAGAAATAGGTTGGGTTTTTACACCATTTTCGCCACTGCTGATAAACCCCTTTAGGGAGATCAGCTCCCATATTGAGTTTGCTCCATGGTAAATAGCCAGTGACAGCAACCATTGGCGGAAAGACGATATTCCAAATGGCTTGGACTTTGATTTTTTCTTTAAAAGGCATATAACCGTGCCAACCTGCACCAGTACCAAAACAATACATCGCTGTGACTTTTTGATGGTTTGGGGTTAAACCTAAAGCCTGCCCACCGTAGGAATGTCCAACTAAAAATAGTGGTGCATATTCATCATAGAAGTAATCAATTGCACCTGCTAAATCAAGCTTTCCCCAATCCAGATAAGACATTTGAAAGCCTTTTAAATGTCGCGGAGCAGATTTTCCGATTCCACGATAATCAAATGTTAAGACTTCATAACCCAGTTGTGTCGCATATTCAGAGAAACGACGATAAAACGCTTGTGGCACACCTGTTGCACTTGCAAGGACGATTTTAGCTGTACTTGGATGTGTTGGAGAATAGAGTGTTCCATTCAGTTCATATCCATCTAAAGCTTTAAAAGTAACGGACTGTGCATTGAAGCTATTTTCATTAGCAAAGTCTGTTTTACTTGAAGCGTCTGTTCCGGTTTGGTGTTTTACATTTTGCATCATCGTTTCTCTATAGATCTACATCGCTGACTATTTATGAATTTAAAATAATCAATTATTTGCCTTTGAACTGTGGTGCTCTGCGTTCAAGCATTGCCATAACACCTTCTTGTGCGTCTTGTGAGGCAAGTAATGGCGTGAGCAAACCTTGTAAATTGGCAAATGCTGCTTCAGGGCTTTGTAAAAAGGCTTGATGTGCAGATTTCAGCGCAGCTTGAACAGCAAGCGGTGCTGCCTGAGCGATACGTTCAGCCAATTCAAGTGCACGAATTAATTGATTGTTACCTTCAACAACTTCAGTTACCAGATTCATTTCATAGGCAGTTTGTGCATAGAATAAGTCGCCAGTCAGTACATATTTCATGGCTTTTGCCCAGCCTGCTGCTTGCACAAAACGAACGGTTGCACCGCCGAAAGGTAAAATGCCACGTTGTACTTCGATTTGAGTAAATTGGGTATTTTCATTGGCAACTACGATGTCGGAATTCAACATCAACTCAATTCCTGCGGTATAGCAATAACCTTGTACTGCGGTGACAAGCGGTTTGGTTCTTTGGCGTCCAACCGTTCCCCAAGGATTGACAATATCATCTGAGAAATTGAAAACGCCGTCCGCCAGTTTAGGTTGTAACTCAACCAAGTCTAAGCCAGCGGTAAAATGATCGCCATGGGCAAATACAACAGCGCAGCGTAGTTCAGGATTGTTTTCGTATTCTGTTAATGCTATTGATAGATCGTGAATCATGTGACTATCAAATGCATTGCGTTTATTCGCACGGTCTAAGCCAATGAGGAAAATATGACCACGAATTTCACGACTGACTTTTCCTTGTGTATCTGACATTTTTTGTTCTCACATTCATTTTGGGTTTAAATGTTTTTGATGCTATTTAAGTTTTTAAACGATCGTTAGAAAACAGTCAATCTTTAATATGTGACTGTATCGTTTAAGTTGTATAGCGCAGAAAAGCGTATGGCTAATTGGCAAACTGTATTGAGTTTTGAAAATGAGATGGCTATTCTTGTGAAAATTTTTTAAATTGAATAATCATGAAATATAAAAAAATGTTTTTGAGTCTTTCGTTATGTGGCAGTTTGTTGCTTGTGGCATGTCAAAAAAATGATCAAAAGGTGAGTGCGAATGAAAGTGGACAGAAACAAGATGTAACGCAACACAACGTAGCACAGAAGAAAGACAATAAAGCATTGATGTTAGAGGCAATCAAAAAATCGAATAAAGAATTACTAGGTGGGACATGTAAGATCGTATCTGATGTCGATGACGATAGTTTAATTATTGGCGATCTTAACCGTGATGGAAAAGCTGACTTTTTATACGGTTATGCAAAAGTTTGGGAGTGTGATGCACAAGTTCCTGCCTATGAATATGCTGTATTTTTACAGAATAAAGATGGCAGTTATCGATTAGCTTCAATTTTTGCAGCAGGCATGCAAGACCACTTAGATCGAATTGAGTTTAATCGCATTGAAAATAATATTATTAAAGGCGTTATCCCATATTCAGAAGAAAAAGTGCAGTACATTTATAAAAATAAATCTTTAGAAGAAATAGAAGATCCAAATAAGAAAACGATTATTCAACTCGGGAAGCAGATGTATTCTAATAGTAGTCCTTTTTTCGGCGAGCTTGATCGTATGAGCTATGTGGTGGATGAAGTTGAATGCGGTGGCTTTTTTCCTGATGATCAAGCTGAGAAAAGTACGACGATAGACCATTATGATTTACGCATTGCAAACGATCAAATGGTGGTGATGGGGGTATTTGGTTTAACAGCAAAAGATCAAGTACAAGTGATGGGGAAAACAGTCACATCAGCTACGACTTTGAGCCAAGTAAAGCAACTTTTTAAAACAGGTTATAGCCTTGATGAAAGTAAGAACTCAACTGATACGATAGGTGCTGCAAGTGAGAATGCTGCTAAATTGAAATATGATGTAATGCTAAGTATAAATACTAAAGATATGGATGATGCTTATCTATTTTATTTTAAGAATAATCAATTGATTGCAGTAAAATATTTTATACCGTGTTAATGATTGATGTTACGCATTAAAGCTATGCCTAAAGCTTAGAATGCTCAAAATACTTATGATATAACAATATTCTTGAGCTGGCACAGCCTCATCTGCCTTTTTAAACTTAGATTCATTTGTGTCGGCGATGCCTCCCTTTTGAAGGATCAAAATGGACAAAAATCCTTTGTTGAGTCAGGGGTTCGTCCTGACCCCCGACCCAACAGCGACATCCATGTCGCCTAACGCGATAGTACCGCTGATTTGCAATAACTTCAGTTAATAATTCAAAATCCATTATCTTAAACATAAAAATGCCCAGTGAAAAAATTCAAAGGGCATTTTTATTGAAAAACTAATTTTTTATTTCTTCAATTTACCAAGTACTTTTTTCAAAGGTAACTTATCTGTGGCAAAGCCATAAATGGCTGCAAAGGGCAGTGCAGTACGTGCCAGATAAGCTACACGCCATAAACCACCATGATTTGCGCCCTCCATCATTAACTCTAATGGATGTTCCATTTGAGTTTCAGGATTCGCTACAGATTTTGGATTTCTGAGATCATGAATCCACAGTGCTGCCATGATTGAATTGGTGGTTTCAGGGCTAAAAGCTTCAACATCAAACAAACTTGCGCCGTTAAAAGCTGCTTTAAGTAAAGGATTCTTCGTCACCGAATGCGTGGTTGTTGATGGTGCAATATTGATGCTGACACGTTGACCTTGATGACGGGCTAAAGTTGCACGCCATTGTTGAATACGTTTTGCCAAAGCATAGTTTGGACCTTGCTCAACGACCAAACAATCCGCGATCCCATAAGATTTTCCATTATCAGAAGCAATTAAGTTTTGATCATTGTCTTTAAAAAACTGCTTCATCGATAGGGCAGAAATGCCTTTACTTAAAATAATTTCAAGTTTAGAGCGTTGTGAAAACTTATCGGTTGAACCTTGAATGACTTCTTGAGGCACAGCATAAACATCGGTTGGTGTACACATGTACATCAGTGAAGAATCAGGCTTCTGCTCACTGACATAGCTCATGATGCTGTCCATTGCCATAGAGACACGGACATGTTTTTCACCATCCAAGTAAGCAATCGAAGCCAAGTCTAATTTATGCGGATTTTCACTTAACCATTGGGTAATCTCAGGGATTTGAGTCAGTAAGTTTGCACCAAGTTTGGTTTTTAATTCTTCTAAATTTTGGGTGTCGTCAATTTTTTCTAGGCTAGGTGCATAAAGCGTGGCATTACCTTTTTGTATAGTATTTAGGATTTTTCCCCATACACGCTCATTAGGAAGATCAATCGCAATAATATTGGCTTTCCATTGAGATAACCATGTGAGCGGCCCTGCTTCAGAGGCAGCACCAAATAACACCATCGTGCGGTCAGACAGATCAAACCATTCAGGATGAGCAACAGCTTCTCGTAAAGCATTGGCATGGCTTTCTTCAATAATTCCTGCATCTAACCAAGTTTGAATTTGATCCAGTAAAGCTTGACCGTGTAATTTTTTTCCATGATAGGGAACAAACCATTCAGGTTTTGCTTCAGAACAACCTTTCAGCGCAACCGTCTGAATTTGAGTTGTGACAGGAACTGTCATGACATCTTTTAGAGAATAGCGTTGCCCATCTCTAAAAAAGTCAAAACTGTGCTGTGCTTTATGTAAACCTTGTTTGGCAATGGTGATCGAATTATTACTTGAGCGGATACCATTTTCGACCAATGCCTTAAAATAAATTGGATAATGTTTACGCCAGTTCTTTTCTTGCAAAGCGTGTTGTGAATTTTGGTGATCGACCAATGAAAGTGCTTCAGCAATAATTTCCTTACCCACTTGAGAACTACTTACTTTATGAGTTTCAGGATCAATTGGAAATTGTAAACCATCATTTGAACTGGACATGCAAAATCTCTCGTTTTATTTCATCATTAATATACAGATGTATACATTATCCATGCAGAGTTTAGCTAAAGGGTGGCATTTCCTAACAATTTTCTGAGTAATTAGTCGTACAGTCTATGTGGAAATAAATTTGTTATATCAAAGGAAATATTGATGATTTTATAAAGAAAAAACCTTCTTTATAGAAGGTTTTAAGTATGAGGAATTGGTTGTTTAAAATTTACTATTCTAGATTAGCAGTTCCCTTTTTTAGCTTGACCCGGTGGACAAAAACGACCATCGCCATGTCTGTGATCATTATAAACCCCATTGGGATCTACAACGATGCTACCCTCACGTGTATGTACAGCACATGCACTTAAAGATAGCATCAGACTGGAACATAGTAATAAAATCATTTTTTTCATTTTTAGATCCTCTACGGAAAATTTGATTTTCACTTAAAATTTAAGACCTATTGAGCCATTTCAAAAGTACTTTTGTGTAAATGAATGAGCATTTAAAAAATAATTTTATTGTGAGTTTATGGTTTAAGAATAGTTCTAAAACCAACATGGGTTGTGGCAAGATCTAGCTCTTGTGGATGACGACTACTGGTTCTAAATCTTGCACAGTAATTATTGGCACATAAAAAAGAACCACCTTTAATTACATAGTTTTGTGCATGGATTTGTTGTTGACGTAGATGGCGATAATCTCCCATGTGTTGATCATGGGCGCCTGTATAGGGTGATGTTGTCCATTCCCATACATTTCCAATCATATCATAGAGTTGGAATGCATTCGCAGGAAAGCAACCAACAGGTGCGACACCGTCAAATTGATCTTGCTGTAAATTTTGAAAAGGAAATTCACCTTGCCAATAATTTGCAATGGGTTGGTGTTGCTGATTTTGTGGTTCATGATGCAAGGGTGTGTCATGGGTAGATTTCGCTTTTGCAGCATATTCCCATTGTTCTTCTGAGGGTAAATCTCTCTTAAGCCATAGCGCATAATGTTCAGCATCATTTTGGGTAACATAGCGTACGGGTTCTGCAGGATTCGGTTGAACACCTTGTTCACCATAGGGTGTTTTCCAAGTAAAACCAGATTTGAGTTGCCACCATTGCTGAGGATGCTTTGGATCTGGACTAAATACAGCAGCTTGTCGTTGCTTTTCAGCATCTGTAATGTAATGTGTTGCATTTACAAAACTTGCAAATTGAGCAACTGTAACTTCGGTTTGATCGATCCAAAATCCAGAAATTTTACGCTTTTTTTCACCAAAATTGACCTCATCAGGATAGGCAATATTTGAGCCGAGTTCAAAACTTCCTTCGGGAATCCAAACCATACCCGCATGCTTATCTTTTCCCCAATGATGAGGTAAGCCTGAATATTTTCCACATTTTTGTGGATCACCTAAAATTAATTGTGCCTTTGACTGGTGTTGTTCATGCTCGGTATTTGATGAAACATGACAGCCTGCAAGGAGCAAGCTGACACTGATTGCAATGATGTACTTTACGATCATTGTTTAAATTCCAATACACCATTTTGTTGAGTGTATTTGTTATATACTTCAACGAGTTTAGATACTTGTTCTGGACGACTATCTGCAAGATTATTTCGTTCACCACGATCATCTTTGAGATTGTAAAGCTCCCATTTTCCAGTACCAAGATTGCCATTTGCTTGATAAGCAATTTTCCAATCGCCTTGTTTAGCATATTTACTGCCATGCAACTCGTCAGCAAAAGCAAAGTCAGCAGGGCGAATACTTGCTGTTTTGTTTTCTAAAGTTGATTTCCATGAAATACCTGATGGATTGTTGATTTGACGACCTTTGTATTGATCTTTCGGTACGGAAACATTGGCATATTCAAGTACAGTTGGAAATACGTCTAATACACTTGCGAAGCCATGATAGATATTTTCAGCTTTCTTTTGATTTGGAAGTTTGACAATAGCGGGTGCTGTGGTTGCACCTTCACCTGCGGTATCTTTCCATAAATGAAAAGGTGCAGCACTGACCTCAGCCCAACGTGGCCCAATATAGTGATATGAGTTTGCAGTGCCTACAGCTGCTAATGAAGTATCAAAGCCTGTTTCTGTACCATAAGTGCCACGAACAAAGCCTTCTGCACCATTGTCAGAAACAAAGAAAATCAGGGTATTTTCATACTGCCCATTGGCTTTCAAATATTGAATCAAACGACCAATATTATCATCAAGATTTTCAACCATACCTGCGTAGACTTCCATTTTACGCGCCTCTAAAGCTTTTTGTTCAGAGCTGAGTTCGTTCCATTTTGGATATTTAGGAATTTGAGCGGTTGCTAATGGGGCAGCCGCTTGGAAGTTTGTAGGAAGGATACCCAGTTGTTTCTGTTTCGCAATACGTGCATTACGGATCTGCTCATACCCAACATCATATTGACCTTTGTAGCGATCACTGTATTTTTGCGGCGCTTGGATTGGCCAATGTGGTGCTGTATAGGCGGCATACGCAAAGAATGGTTTTCCAGAGCGTTTCCCACTGTCTAAATATTGAATCAACTTATCTGTATAATAATCAGTTGAGAAGAAATCATCTGGCAAATCTGAAACAGCAATTTTTTGACCATCTTCAGTATAAGTTGCTAGTCCTGCGCGGTTGTATTGGCTTGGGTTTTGTTTGAAATGAAGATCTAAGCCTTGTAATAGCGTAAATGAATGATCGAAACCTTTGGCATGCGCATTGGTTTCAGGTGTTAAACCCAAATGCCATTTACCACTAATGTAAGTACGGTAACCATTGTCACGCAATACCTCAGCAATGGACAATGAGCGATTATTTAAATAGCCCTCATAGCCTGGCTGACCTTTTAGATGTGCTGGCGTGAGTTCCGCCATTGTACCGATTCCGGCTTGATGATGGTCTGTACCAGAAATCAATTGTGAACGAGTAGGAGAGCATGTCGGTGCTGTATGGTAGTCGGTCAGAATTCGCCCTTCTTGGGTTAAGGCATCTAAATTAGGCGTATGAATTTCACCACCAAATGCTCCGAGATCAGAATAGCCTAAGTCATCTGCCATGATGAATAAAACATTGGGCTTTGGTTTTTGGGATATAGCTTGATTGGAATCGTGATCATCATTACAACCCGCCAGATAGAAGGTAAATAAAGCGATTGAAATTGAACTTACAAGTTTTAGTTTTTGCATGGCAATGATGACGTTTTATATAAATTTATAATGAAGCTTAGCGAAAGAAGAAATGAGCTAAAAATATTAAAAAATGCTTTTTAAAGCAGAATAATTCTTGAGAAAAATTTATGCTGAACAAAGCTAATATTTTGAAAAGCTATTGAAATACTTAAATTCATTAAAAAAATACAATGAAAACAGACAAAAGAATAAAATAAGAATGTTTTTAAATTTAATTCCGACAATTTTAGTTGATTTTTATTCATTCAGCCTCATCTTCAGTTAAAATACCGACTTCAGCTTGAGGATAGAGTTATGTCGACTGAGAACACCAATGCTGCAGTTGCAGAAGAAATTCCAAATTTATTGATTACTCCAAATGCACAGGAGTATTTAAAAGATCTATTGGAGAAACAAAATACTCCTGGAATCGGCGTTCGTGTATTTGTTGAAAATGCGGGAACTCCACGCGCTGAATGCTGCATGGCGTATAGTGCGCCTGAAGAAATTGCGCCAACAGATTACAGACAAGATTATCCAGATTTTCCTGCATTTATTGATACACCATCTATTCCGTATCTCAAAGATGCTGTGATTGATTACAACAAAGATCGTTTTGGCGGTCAGTTGACTTTCCGCGCGCCAAATTCGAAAGTGCCACGTGTAGGGCCAGATGCGTCTATTGAAGAGCGTATTACTTATGTACTTCAAGCAGAAATTAATCCAGGTTTAGCAGGGCATGGTGGTAACTGTGCGTTGGTTGAAGTGCTTGAAGATGAAGAGCATGGTTTAACTGCAGTGTTGAAATTTGGCGGTGGCTGCCAAGGTTGTTCTGCAATTGACGTAACTTTAAAGCAAGGTGTAGAAACGACACTGAAAGAACATATTCCTGAACTTGGACGCGTGGTCGATCAAACTGACCATAGCCAAGCGGATGGTGCTTATTTCAAATAATGATCTACATTGTTTGAATATGATTGTTTAAAAACCTCCTTTTGGAGGTTTTTTTATTTCAGTAATAAATTAATGGAAAATATTTGAATATTTAAGTTTCTTAAATGAATCTTAAATAGTCTTTATTTTTGATTGAGTTTTAGTCAAATAGGTATTAATAATAAGAATAATTATCAATATTAATTGTAATAGTGTTCTATTTTGTTAAGCTGTGGGGCGAAATCTACATGGTTTATCCATAAATTAGCCTCTTTGGAATACTTATATGTCTAATCGTATCATCCAATCTGTGTTATCTCTCTCTATTGTTGGCATCATGATGGGGGCTGCGCATGCAGCAGATTCACAAAAAATTTCTAATGAAACTGATTCACAAGCTCAGGAATCAGTAAAGTTACAAACGATTGTTGTGACAGCATCTGGTTCGGAACAAGATGTGGCTGATGCTCCTGCATCAATTTCAGTCATTACAGCGGAAGAGCTACAAAAGAAATCTTATACAGATGTGATCGACGCGGTTAAAAATATTCCAGGTGTTTCAGTACAAGGTGGAGGAAACAATAAAGAAATTACCATTCGTGGTATGGGGGCAAATTATACCAAATATCTCATTGATGGACGTCCGATCAGTGCAGGAAGAGTCGTGAATGGGAATGGTACAGATGGTGGGAAAATCGGTGCCTATTTACCACCTATCGATATGATAGAGCGAATTGAAGTTGTTCGTGGACCAATGTCATCATTACATGGCTCTGATGCCATGGGCGGTGTAATTAATATCATTACTAAAAAAGCATCATCTACGTCGTGGCAAGGCAGTATCTCTCCAGAATATACCAAGTCAAATAATGATTATGCCAATGATAGTTATGGTGTCAGCTTATACGCCACAGGCCCATTAATTAAAGACAAGTTATCATTAAGCTTAGATGGTAACTTTCAAGGTACTGATGAAAGTGACTATATTGGCGGCGAAGGTCAAAAATCAGCATCGAGTGAATCTGAAAAGAAAATTAGAAAAATTGGAACAGGCTTGCTTTGGAGTGTCGATGAACAGAATGATATTGGTTTAAGATATGATTTTACACGACAAGAATATACGACAACTTTAGGTAAAAGTGTGGGGGTAGCGAGTCAGGCTTCAACCAATGAAAATGAAAAAGATGTTTGGACCCTAAGCCATAAAGGCAACTATGATCTGTTTTCAATTGATAGTTACTATCAAGATGAAACGACAAAAAAAGTATATAGTGGCGCAGTCGCAGATCAAAAACAGGAAGAATTAAAATTATTTAATACCCAAGCGTCTTTCAATATAGGCAATCATGCTTTGATCACTGGTGGTCAATATCAGCAGGAAAAAATTAAAGATACAACCAATGGCCTAGCAAGTGTTACGGGTGTAACCTCGCTTGATCGCTGGTTATTTGCATTATTTGTCGAAGATCAGTGGAGTCTTACTGACGATTTCGCTTTAACAATTGGCGCTCGATATAATAAAGATGAATATTTTGGTGGCGAAATTACACCAAGAATTTATGGTGTTTATCACATAACTGATGCTTTCACTTTAAAAGGTGGTGTAAGTACAGGGTATAAACAACCGACGATTAGTCAAATATCAGAAGGTTTTGGAAGTCGTACAGGAAAAGGGAGTGCTGTAATTATTGGTAACCCTGATTTGTCACCAGAAAAAAGTACCAGTTATGAATTTGGCTTTAATTACATCGCGCCTGAAATTGGTTTATCGACAAGTTTAATGGTCTTTAAATCTGATTTTAAAGACAAAATTGTTGAAGATCGTTTATGTGATACGCCAGGGACGACAAATAGTTCTCCTGTGTCAGAGTGGAAGTGTTCTGCAAATGGGCAACCTTATCGCTTTGTGAGTCAAATGAAAAACGTTTCTGATGCAGAAATGAAAGGTGTCGAGTTCTCTTTAAATTATGATTTACTTGATAATTTACAGGCAAATACCAACTATACCTATACTAAATCTGAGCAAAAAAGTGGTGAATTTAAAGGACAGCCTTTAAATAAAATGCCAAAACATATGCTAAATGTTGGATTGAACTATGATGTGTCAGATGACTGGAACACTTGGATAGACTATAACTATCGCGGTAAAACCAGTGATTATTTAAGTCGTACAACGATGGAGGCAGGTACTCCTGCTTATGGTACTTTTGATGCAGGTGTCGTTTTTAAAGCAACACAAAAATTAAGTTTAAGTGCTGGTATTTATAATATTGCCAATAAAGAAATCACCAATAGTGAATATGATGTGGTTCTTGATGGACGACGCTATACAGTGGGCATGAACATCCGATTCTAATCAGTCATGGAAAAAAAGCCTCCGTTTACGGAGGCTTTTTACTGTACGTCATAGAGTATTTGCAGTTAAATGACAGATTCAATATTCAAAATCTTTAACGTTTCATCAGAATAATAGAACTTTTCCAAATAGATTCGAGCACGTGATTTTAAATGCTCAGAAGAAATCATGCTTTGAATCACAGGTTCAAGCAAAGCTTGTAATTCATTTTGAATCAAGGCTTCGTCGATATTAATATCATTCAAAATCAAGTCAAAAGGGCGTTCTTCATTACGGACATACCAAGTGAGGATTCCGTCGTGAACTTGTTTTTTTAAATAATCAGTTTGACGGATATGATCCCAAATCTCATGCCCCATACCCACCGTATTTGGAAGATCATTTACTTCAACATAATTACGTAAAACGCCAATTGGTATCTTCTTAATCTTATGCCATAAATTGGCTTGGAAATGATAAAGCTTATTGTCATCAAACTGATGGTTGATGACTTGCTCACTCAATTGGCTAATTTTAATAATATTTTTTTGAAGATAATGTTTAACCGTATCATCTAAATTGGTATCAGTGACAGACTCTAAGACCGATTTTCCCATTTTCATAAAACGACCAACACCTGGTACTTTTTTATTCATCACAGAATTATCAATATAATCTTGGATCGAGTGATGAATCAGCTGAGTCAGCATGCTTGAAAATGATGGGTTATTCACAATACGTTTAATTAACGCTTGGCGATGACTCGATTTACTTGCTACATATTGTGCAATTTTATCTATGGTTGCGACTGGAATAATATCTTCAATCAAGGTGTTATCATTAACTGGGTGGATTAAAGCAAAACGGATATGATCGGTAATTTGCTCAATCAAAAAACTGCTTGCAGCTGTATCTAATACTTGTTTTTGTAAAAGAGCATTAATTTGATCAAACGACCAGAGTTGTTTAAGCGGTTGCTTTCTAAACCAAAGATAAAACTCATTAAATTCAGCTTTAATGGTTCCTGACTGAGTAAACTCTTGATCTAAAAATGAGAGTTGAGCATCGATTAATTGTTCAACGAGGGGATGTTTCATTTTTTAGACTCAAATTGTTCGTGTTTTTGATCAGAGAATGGATTTTGCAACGGCTGAACTTTATTTAAAAAACTTAGATAATTTTCAGCAACACGCTCCGGTGCTTCAAGCAAAGGCATGTGTCCGACGCGTTGTAAAATAATCGGATTTTCAGGTCGTTTTAAAACGGATTTTAGTTCATTGGCTACATCAACATTGACAATCTGATCTTGCGCACCCCATAAGATCATCGTGGGTGCGTCAATATTCTTGAGCATCGTGGTAAATGTCATCGGCGTATACAGACGGTTTAGTGCATCAATTTGATTAATGATTTTCGCTGTATCTGCTGACTTTGCAATAAACAATTTCTCTTGTTCATTTTTAATAATACTGGCTGTAAAAGGCTGATTAAACATGACTTTTTTCATGACAAAGTCTAAGTCACCTTTTTGCGTAATTAAAAGCTGTTTAAGGTAAATCGGATTTCTGAGGTAATTGGTATTGGTCGATTTAAAAATACCACCGGTACTCATTAAAAATAAGCTTTTGGTATCAAAAGGATATTGCGATGCATAAAACATGGCAATCGTTCCGCCCAAAGAGTGACCTGCGATATTTAAATTATCTTGAATATGTGCAGCTTCAATAAAACGTCTGAGTTGTTCTGTCACATTGGGAACAGAGAGGTCAAAATTTGCAGGAACTTGGGTTGAACCTGCTGAAGGTAGATCTGGAATTACAACATGATAATAAGGCGTCAGTGATTTAGCGACACTGTTCCAAGTATCACGACTACTGGCTAAACCATGAATCAATAAAATGGTGGGTTTATTTTTAGGACCGCCTTCACTATAAGACCAAACGACATCACCGACACGGAGCGTTTTAGAACTTAATCCTGCCCAAGATCTTTCCTCTTGTACAACCTTTAAATAGTCGATATTTTCAGCGACATTACTTGCAGCATTAGCTTGATGACTCAAAGTAACTACACCTAGAGTGCTCAGACTTAACAATAAGCTATTTAAAAAATGCAGAATTTTCTTATTGGGCAGTTCAGACATGCATAGGGTTCCTAACAAATGACTTGGCATTATATAAAGTAATAATATTATTCATGATGATATTTTTTTCAGCATTCGCTGAAAATGGACTATTTGTAAGTTTTTTGCCAAAACAAAAATTTAGAATAAAGCTAATTTGCAGCATATTCTGTGATTTTATTAAATGAAATGACTCTAATTGTGAATTTTGCCTACATATTTTTAAAATAATTATAAGATCATGCTACATCACAAAAATTGTAACAGAGTTTATTTTTAGTCAGTGACTTTCACTTTTGACAGCATTAAAATGACTTAATCTCCACACAATGGAATAAAACACAAATGCTAACTGCTCAAGAAGCTTTAGAACGTCTAAAACAGGGTAATGAACGCTTTGCCCATGGTGAAACAAATCATAATAAATTTTTGACACACCAACAGCGAACGGAGATGGTTGGGAGTCAGGAGCCTTTTGCCATCATTTTAGGTTGTTCGGATTCTCGTGTTCCTGCTGAGATGGTATTCGACCAAGGCTTTGGTGATTTATTTGTGATCCGGGTGGCGGGAAATATTGTTGCGCCATCGCAAGTGGGTAGTGTGGAATTTGCAGCAGATAGTTTTGGTTGTCCTTTGGTTGTTGTTTTAGGTCATAGTCATTGTGGTGCGATTCATTCAACGATTGAAGCTTTGAAGAATCCTACGACACCTCCATCTGCCAACCTAATGTCTATTGTTAACCGCGTGCGTCCATCAGTTGAAATCTTGATGCAAACTGAGTTGAAAGACGACCTAGATAAATTATCGATGCATGCAGTGAAATCAAATGTATTTGCATCAGTCAACCAGTTACGTCATGGGTCAGCAGTTTTAGAAAACTTGATCGCTCAGGGCAAATTGAAAGTGGTCGGTGCTCAATATTCACTTGAAACAGGTGAAGTAGATTTTTATGATTTTTAATTGCATTTAGTTTTTAACTGAATTTAGTGTAGTGCTTTAAGTGTTTTAATCAAAATATCTTAAGTTTAGCCGTAAAAAATCCCACATGATCGTGGGATTTTTTATGCAGTTAAATTCTTAGAATTTATAACCGATTTTTAAACCGTAAGCGATTGCGTTGTTGTCAGTAAATTCTGCTACATATCGAGAGTCTTGACCTGCTTGAGCGCCAGTTTGTGCTTTAGCATCGCCTAACCAGAAGTATTTAACACCACCAGCAATAAAGGTTTGTGGTGTAGGGCTATATTGAACACCTAAGCCTAAGTTCCAATAACCTTCTGTTGGACCTAATGTTGAAACAGGGTTACCTGCACCAGAGTCCCAACCTACAGAAACGTTACCAGCCCATTGATCATTCAGTTTACGACCTACACCGACTGTTGCAGAAATTTGATCTTCTGAATATTCAACAAGGTTAAAACCCTTTGGACGCGCATTGCTTGGATTCTCCGGCGTCCCTAAAAGTGGACCTAAAGCCTCAGAGTATTTACCGAATTTATAAGGACGAATTGAGAAGTTTTTCCAATTCACCCAACGTAAGTTAGCAAATGCAACTGTATTTGCCATGATCCCTGTTTGGAAATCTAGGTTTACAGATTGCGGGGTTGTGATTTCTGTAGTACCTGGAGTATTCATTGCTTTAATTTGATCTGGTGTAACCCCTAGACCTAATAATACTGCTGGGTTGTTAGCTAATGCATTTTCTACAGTAAGGGTTTCTGTCGCATCTACTTTATGGTCAATTTCAGAACGATAAGTTACAGAAGCTTTTAGCGCAATTTCTGGAATTTGATAAGCTACACCCGCTAACCAACCTACATCGCCAGTTTCTTTAATTTTTGCATCATAACCATTATATATGCTATATGCTGAACCACGAAGACTTACATTACCTTTAATAGTTTGGTAAACACCACCAGCAAATAAATTAAGATTAGGAATAGGTTGGAAACCAAAAATCATAGATAAGTTTTGCGTATCTACTTCGACTTTTGTACTTCCTTGCCCAAGGCTGTCATTTGTTTCTTTTAATCCAGCTGCTAAAGCGACAAGTGGTTTGCTTGCTTCAGTAAGAACAGCTTGAGTGGCTGCTGCTTGAGTCATACCTTTACCCATTAAAGCACCAATAGCTGTAGCTGCTTCAGGTGATTTCATGTATGCCTCAACCTTTGCTTTGCCAGCAGCTGCTAATGCATCTAGTTTTTCTTTGGGTAATACAGTATCAGTTGGTGATGAAACAAAGGCATTTTGACCTGAATAAGCTGCATCGGCACCAAAGGGTTGGTCATAGATTAAACCGAAAGAAAATTTATCGGTTGGCTGAAGTTTGATTGCAGCAGAAGGGAAGTAGTAGTCATCACCCATATCACCAATGTTACGATGTGGCTTTGGTGATTCGCCCGCTTCTTTACCTTCAACAGTTGGGTCTAAAACAGAGATGCCTGCTTCAAAATAGTTACCTGGTTGTAAAAATGCTGAAATGGATTGACCTGAACGATCGAGTGCTGCGGCAAAAACACCAGTTGTTGGTAAAGTTGCTACAATTATCGCAATTGATAGACTTTTTAATTTCATTTTAATTTTTCCCTAAATACGATAAAATGAATCTTTTTAATAACTTAAGCTTCGGTGGTGAAATAATTTTGAACCTTATAGTGAATAACTCAAAGTTACTTCTTTTTACAAAATAACATATAAAAATTAAGAGTAAATACTCTAGCCCTAGAATTAACGAAAAAAAATTGAACTTGGAAGTTAATTTTTAACCTTGTGATTTATGGAAATATCGTAAAATGAGATTATTGTGAAAATTATTTAAATAAATAAAGTGAAAGAGACAGATATTTTAAAAAGATATTTTTTTAAATGCTGAAAATGTGGACAGTAGGTTTAAGTGAAAGTTAGTTTGAGATAAATAATAAAGCAATTCATCATTCAATGGTGCGCTCTGCGGGACTCGAACCCACGTCGGTCGCTTAGGAGGCAACTGCTCTATCCAGTTAAGCTAAGGGCGCAAAGGAAATATAATTTACAATAATACTAGTGAAAGTAAAAGTTATTACCGAAGTAATAACTTTTAAAAACAAAGATTTTATGCTTTTCTGTACAAAACTTTGAACAGAATAAACATCAATACAATCCATATTGGGATCATAATGACTGCGCCACTTAATCCTTGTGTCCACATGATATAAAGCACAACAGCAATAAATGCGAGTACAAGGTAGTTACTCAATGGTGACCACAATGCAGGGAATGAAGATATCTTACCTTCAGCTTTCATTGCTTTGATGAATTGAAGATGAGTTAAACTGATCATTGCCCAGTTTAAAACCAATGCGCCAACAACGATATAGATTAAATTACTTAATGCATCTTCTGGTGCAAAATAATTCAACAATACACAACCAAAAATCAATAATGCTGAGAATAAAACAGCAGGAATAGGAACACCTTGCTTATTGGTTTTGGTAAATATTTTCGGTGCGTTTTTTTGTTGTGCTAAACCATAAAGCATACGGCTATTGGCATACATCCCGCTGTTATATACCGAAAGAGCAGCAGTTAAAATGATGAAGTTAAGCAAATGCGCAGCCCAACCAATCCCTAATTGGCTAAAGATCATTACGAATGGGCTTTTATCAAGACCACCGAGTTGTAACTCATTCCAAGGCACCAGTGATAATAAAATTGTCAATGAACCGATATAGAAAAGAAGGATACGGAAAACAACTTGGTTAATTGCCTTTGGAATTGATTTTTGTGGATCATCTGCTTCTGCAGCCGCCATACCAATCAACTCAATACCACCAAAAGCGAACATGAGGAAAGCCAACATATAGAACAAACCATCAAAACCATGTGGGAAGAAACCACCATGTGTCCAAAGGTTGCTAAATGAAGCGGTCGAGTCTGCACCAGCTGTTGCCAATAAATAGAGACCAAAAATGATCATGGAAACAACAGCAGTCACTTTGATAATTGAGAGCCAAAACTCAGATTCACCGTAAAATTTTACATTCCCCAAGTTGATCAGCGTGATGATCACAAAGAAAAACAGTACCGAAACCCAGCTTGGGATATCTGGCCACCAGTAATTGATATATTTACCTACGGCTGTTAACTCAGTCATTGCAACCAAGACATACAGGATCCAATAATTCCAACCCGCCAAAAAGCCTGGGAATTTCCCCCAATATTTGTTGGCAAAATGACTAAATGAACCTGCTACAGGCTCTTGAACGATCATTTCACCGAGTTGACGCATAATTAAAAATGCAATTAAACCACCGATAGCATAACCCAAAATAATCGATGGACCTGCCGATTCGATTACATGTGCGGAACCTAAAAATAACCCTGTACCAATTGCTCCACCCATGGCAATCAATTGGATATGACGATTCTTAAGTCCACGTTGTAATTGTGTAGACTCGTTGCTCAATGTATTCGACTCTAATTAATATGAATGCAATGATTGTAATGGATTGGTTACTTTTAGCCTAGTACATGATTGATTTATGTAAGGAAACTAATAAGTCAAAAAACTATATTTGTAATATTTCATTGTGTTATCAAGCAAATAAATTTTATTGAACTAGAGTGTATCTGTTTAAGAGAGGGTGAAATCTAGGCTATGTTGAATATTTATTTAATACTTAAGTCAATCAATCCGTGTTTTTTAGTAAAAACAGGTTAATATAAAACTGAATGGTAATTCATTATTTGATACAACAAAGAGAATTGAAAGGAATACGATAAATGAGCTTTGCACCACAAATCAAAATCCCTGCAACCTATATGCGTGGTGGAACCAGCAAGGGTGTTTTCTTTAAATTAGATGATTTGCCTGAACGTGCACAAGTTGCGGGGCAGGCACGTGATCAGTTGTTGCTTCGAGTGATTGGTAGTCCAGACCCTTATGGAAAGCAAATTGATGGTATGGGTGCAGCGACATCGAGCACCAGTAAGACAGTGATTTTGGCAAAAAGCTCACAAGCTGAACATGATGTTGATTATTTATTTGGACAAGTGTCGATTGATAAAGCATTTGTGGATTGGAGTGGAAACTGTGGCAACTTGACTGCGGCAGTGGGTTCATTTGCAATTAGCAATGGTTTAGTTGCAGCGGAACGTATTCCTGAAAATGGCATTTGCACAGTACGCATTTGGCAAGCCAATATTCAAAAAACCATTATTGCACATGTACCAGTGACCAATGGTGAAGTCCAAGAAACGGGTGATTTTGAACTGGATGGTGTGACCTTTCCTGCAGCTGAAGTGCAAATTGAATTTTTAGATCCTGCCGATGATGGCGAAGAGGGTGGTGCAATGTTCCCTACAGGAAACCTTGTAGATACCTTAGAAGTTCCTGAAATTGGAACTTTTCAAGCTACTTTGATTAATGCAGGTATTCCGACTATCTTCTTAAATGCAGAAGATATTGGTTATCAAGGAACGGAACTTCAAGAAGCGATTAATGGTGATGCAGCAGCTTTAGCACGTTTTGAGAAAATTCGAGCTTATGGTGCTGTGAAAATGGGTTTAATTAAAGACATCAGTGAAGCTGCGAATCGTCAACACACACCAAAAGTTGCATTTGTATCGAAACCAAAAGCATATATATCATCAAGCGGTAAGCAAGTGACTGAAACCGATGCGGATTTATTGGTACGTGCATTGTCTATGGGTAAACTACACCATGCGATGATGGGAACAGCAGCCGTAGCAATCGGTACCGCTGCAGCGATTCCAAATACACTTGTGAATTTAGCTGCAGGTGGTGGAGAAAGGGAAGCAGTACGTTTTGGTCATCCATCGGGAACCTTACGTGTCGGAGCGCAAGCTTTAAGTGAAAATGGTCAATGGGTAGTTAAAAAAGCCATTATGAGCCGTAGTGCACGTGTACTGATGGAAGGCTGGGTACGCGTACCCGCAGATAGCTTCTAAGTGTTATTTATACACAAATAGCATTTGAAATTTAGAAAACAGACTTTGTTTGCCCCCATAAGTTGAATATAACTTATGGGGTGTGATTTTGTCGGCAAAATATTTTTATTTTGATTGATGTGTGACACAATATTAGTCAATCAGTAGATCATTTATCATGATTTGAAAGTATCCGATGGTGATACTTTTGAAGATGAAATTTAAATAATGTGAAATCTCTGGTTGAAATGAATCATTCAAACTGAATGGGTGAAGTTATTTTTGTTGGCTTTGAGGTGTTATATGGAACATGAGTCGATAAATTTAAAAGATAATCTTGAACAAATAAAAGTTTTTGAATATTTAGAGAGCATAGATAAATTACATTTAGTCTCGTTTATTTCTCAGATTCCTTTACCCATTGCTATTTTTGATGATACTTCGCGTTGCTTAGGTGCAAATCAAAAATTTGCAGATATTTATGAAAGTGATGCATTGTATTTGATAGATAAATTATTAAGTACATTTTCTACAGTTGTTTATGCGCGTTTTCAAGAAGCTTTAGATTATTTTCATCAAAATCAAAATTATTTAGAACAAGAGTTTTATGTAAAAGGTCGTTTCTATCTTGCTTATTTTAAAGCGATTCGAAATGCTGATAATGCAATTGAGATGATTGTCGTTGTGTGTTCCGATGTAACACGCTTAAAACGACGTGAAAATGTGCTATTACAAAACAATAAAAAATTACATGATCACTTATATTTAGACTTATTAACAGGTCTGCAAAATGCGCTCGCATTTGATCATTATCTAAATAAATTGTGGCAGAATCCTGCAAAAACGGATGTTTCATTTTTAAAAATTGATTTAGATAATTTTAAATTATTCAATCAAATCAATAGTTATACAGTAGGAGATGAAGCCTTAGTACAATTAGGCGCTGTGTTAAATGAAGTCATTCGTCAAACTGAGGCTCAACTATTCCGATTGAATTCTGCTAGCTTTATTGTTGTCATTGAGCATTTAACGGATTGGGCGGTGATGACATTGGGGGAACGTTTAAAATTTGCGATTACAGATGCAAAAATTTTGTTTGATAAAAATAACCAGTATCTGACGGCATCCGTTGGGATTTTTCATTTTTCTCAAGCAAGCGATGATCACGGAGTCGATGTGCTTGAAAAAATAGAAATAGCCATTCAACAAGCAAAGAAAAATGGTGCAAATTCTTTATTTTTATTGAAAAGTTAACTGTATTTTTTTGCTATTAGTGTAGTTGCCATTGTTGGAATTAAAGGATGAGAATTATAGCGACTCATAGTAGAATGAGCGCACTCATTCCATCTACCAATTCCACTCAAACTTATTTATTTTAAGTTTTAGCAATGTGTACAAGTCGAGGCTGATGTGACTTCAATTCCAAATGTAAATGCAGAAATTTTAAAACGAGCGCAACAGCAAATTCAGCAAGATCTACAAACTACTTTAGATGCATTTTCACTGCCTGAACCTTTAAAATCTGCTGTGCATCATACTGTGATGTTAGGCGGAAAGCGTGTACGTCCAGCACTGTGTTATGCGACATCTCATTTGAAAGAGAATAATCCAAATTTTGCAGCAGTACGCCGTGCCGCAGTTGCAATCGAGTTTATTCATTGTTATTCACTTGCGCATGATGATTTGCCTTGTATGGATAACGATTTATTACGTCGTGGGCAACCAACATGCCATGTGGCTTTCGGTGAAGATACTGCGCTTTTGGCAGGTGACATTCTCCAGTCGATGGCTTTTGAAGTTTTAGGCAGTCGTTTGTTTGATAATGGAACATCAGTGGATCAAGCGATTGTGCTTAAACAAATGCAGATTTTAGCCACTTCAAGCTCGAAAATGGTCTGTGGTCAAGTCTTAGATTTACAAGCAGAAGGAAAGCATGTAGACCAAGCGCATTTGGAAAATATTCACCGTAATAAAACAGGTGCTTTGATTCAAGCCTCTATCATGATGTCAGCTGTGACGATTTTCTCAGGAACAGATCAAGCGATTCCACAATTGCGTCAATATGGGCAAGCGATTGGTTTAGCTTTCCAAGTCCAAGATGATATTCTTGATGTGATTTCAGATACTGAATCATTGGGTAAAACAGCGGGTAAAGATGAACAAGTGGATAAATCAACTTATCCAGCATTGATGGGTTTAGAAAATGCTAAAGCTTATGCACAGCAATTGCATGACCAAGCATTTCAGGCTTTAGAATATTTTGGTGATAATGCGAAGGAGCTGAATCAAATTTCTCAGTTTTTGTTGTCACGTAAGAGTTAAATTCTATTTCTTATTCAGTCTTAAATATTGTAATAACAAAGGGGCATTTCGCCCCTTTGTTATTTTCTTTATTTATTAAATCAGATTAGACCGATTCTTTATAAATTTGATCTGCTTTATCAAAACGTTCAAGCATATCCGCTGTTGGTGTTTTACTGATTAAGCTGAATAGAATAATGGCAATGAATGAGCAAATAAATCCTGGGATAATTTCATAGACACCAGTTGCAGCAAAAATAGGAATATTTTTCCAAAGAATCACCACTAATGCACCGATAATCATACCTGCAAGAGCCCCTGAAAGTGTCATACGCTTCCAAAACAGTGACAGAATAATCAATGGTCCAAATGCCGCACCAAAACCTGCCCATGCATAAGCGACAAGCCCGAGCACTTTAGATTCTGGATTACTCGCAAGGACAATTGCGAGGATTGCGACCAGCAAAACCATCAAACGACCGACCCAAACCAATTCTTTCTGAGAAGCTGTTTTACGGATAAAAGCTTTATAAAAATCTTCAGTTAAGGTACTTGAACAGACCAATAATTGACAACTTAACGTACTCATCACGGCCGCAAGAATCGCAGCTAAGACGATACCTGCAATCCACGGATTAAACAGAATTTTAGTTAGTTCCATAAAGACAGTTTCAGGGTTTGCATTCACCGTTGCTGCTAACTCAGGATGGACTTGGAAATAAGCGATACCAAAGAAACCTGCTGCAACCGCACCACCTAAGCACAATGTCATCCATGTCATACCGATGCGACGTGCATTGGGAATAGATTTCACGGAATCAGCTGCCATGAAACGGACAAGGATGTGAGGTTGACCAAAATAGCCTAAGCCCCATGCAAGCAAGGATAGAATTGCAACGGTGCTTAAGTCATTAAATAAGCTATAGGCTTGAGGACGAGCTGCATCCAAAGCGGCATTGACAACACTCATATCACCTAAGCTTAAAATGGTGACGATAGGTGTTAATAAAAGTGCAAAAATCATCAACCCTGCTTGAATGGTATCTGTCCAACTCACCGCTAAGAAGCCACCAATAAATACATAGCTGATGGTTGCAATCGCACTGATCCAAAGTGCAGTGCTATATGACAGTCCAAACATACTTTCGAATAAACGTGCACCTGCGACCATACCTGAAGCGCAGTAAATCGCGAAGAAAATAAGAATCACGACAGCGGAAACAATTCTTAGAATCTTTTTATGATCATTGAAACGATTGGAAAAATAATCGGGTAAGGTAAGCGCATTGTTTTGGATTTCGGTATGAATACGTAAACGACCTGCAACCAATAACCAGTTGAGCCATGCACCAATGATCAAACCAATCGCAATCCACATTTCAGATAAACCTGACAGATAAATTGCACCTGGTAAGCCCATGAGTAGCCAACCGCTCATGTCAGAAGCACCTGCTGAAAGGGCAGTCACAAAACTCCCTAAACGACGTCCACCTAAAATATAGTCATCAAAACTGGTTGTTGCACGATAGGCAATTAAGCCAATGATGACCATGGCAACTATATAAAATAGAAAGGTGATTAAGGTGGGGTTGAGGGAGCTCATACGATATCCATATTCGTGGAAAGATGTAGATCTAAGGAAAATTTTTAAATAACGTGAAATTTAACCATAAATTACAAAAAATTACTGATTAATTCTTAAACGTTAAAACTTAAGTGATCATTTTCAAGGTAAAAAAATAGGCAACATCAAGTTGCCTATTTTTATTGCAATCGAGAAATTAGTTATTTCTACCCATCACACCACGAATGGTATTCATAATGTCAGCAGGCAGGACGACGGTCTTCGAGTTATTCGATTTCGCCATGTCTTGCATCGCTTTGACATATTGCTCACCTAGTAAGTAGGCAACAGGAACTTCTTTATCACCGACAGCAGAAGTGATCATTTCAATGGCTTTTTGAGATGATTCAGCTAAAACAACTTGAGCCTCAGCATCACGACGTGAAGCTTCTAGACGACCATCCGCTTCAAGAATCGCAGCTTGTTTTTCACCATCAGCTTTGGTCACTGTCGCACGACGTTGACGTTCAGCTGCTGCTTGCGCTTCCATCGCTGATTGCATGGTGTGCGATGGCTGAATATCCTGAATTTCAACAGTTTTTAAGGTAATGCCCCAGTCTGAAATATCATCTGAAATTGCCGCTTTAAGCTTGGCTTTGATGTGATCACGTGATGAAAGTGCATCATCCAAATCCATTTCACCGACAATCGAACGGAGTGAGGTTTGTACAAGATTTTGAATCGCCCATGTATAATTTTCAATACCATAGACTGCTTTTTCAGGGGTAGTCAGATTGATATAAGCAACGGCATTCATCACCATTACCGCGTTATCTCTAGAAATTACTTCTTGTGAAGGAATATCTAAAACAATATCTTTGGTGGTAACTTTGTACGCAACTTCGTCTACATAAGGGATAACAAAGTTTAGACCCGGATTAAGTGTGGTGTGATATTTACCTAAACGTTGTACGATCCATTTATAACCTTGCGGAACGATACGAACGCCTTTGAAAATCGTCACAGCGACGAAGGCAAATATGAATAAAGCAACTATAGAACCAAAACCCATTTAATTTTCCTCTTTATTTTTCATTATGAAGATGAAGAATGTGGTTGTACCACTAAATCATTACCCAAAATATCTGTAACGCGGACACGATCACCAACTTGCACAGGTGAAAGAGAGCGGCAGTTCCATTCATCAGAACCTAAAACAGGCATCGGAAAACGAACGAGAATTTGTTCATGGTGCAGACCCGTTTGAATGACCATACCAATTTGACCAATGGTGGCTTCTCTCGATAGCCCAGCTTTGGTTTTATCTATAGATAAGGGTTTGACAAATTTAAACCAAACCACAGTACAGATGATGGATAATACGATCCAACATACGATTTGAAAGGTGAAACTCATACTTGGGAAGAGCCAATACAAAATACTGACTACAATTGCAGCGATACCAAACCACAACGCAGCAAATGCGGGCAAAATGAGTTCGGATAAGATCAGCAATATGCCAAGTACAAACCAATGCCACGGTTCAAAAATAAAGTTCATACATCTACTCTAGTGATTATCATTGATATAGATCACGTATCATCTATATCAATGTAGCAGATGAATTCAATGCTGCATATAAAAACGTGATTATTCTAGTTTATTCACTGCTTTTATTTGTTCGATTGAAATGCGCTTATATTCTCGCTTTTGGTGCAGGTTTTAATGCTGCAGGAGATTTTTTAAAGTTAGTGATTGCTGCTTGAATCGCCGTAATTTTCGCTTGAGCAGATTTCTCACCCTCTAAAATGGCTTGATTGCTCGATTTCAAATCTAAAGTCCCTAAGTGTCCAACTCTGGGTTGAATCACAATATTCGCCTGAGCCAATTCATTATTGATACTTTGTTGTCCCATGATATTAATCGTTTGGTCAAGTAAGCCCCACATATTCATCGGTTGGCTACCTGATGGACGTGCTGAAATATCAACTGCAATCACGATATCCGCGCCCATATCTCGTGCAGTTTGTACAGGAATCGGACTGACTAAACCGCCATCGACATATTTTGTTCCACCAATGGTTGCAGGAACGAATACATTGGGAATACTGCATGAAGCTCGCACAGCTTGACCTGCATTGCCTTTGATAAATTCAGCTTTTTTACCATTGTCCAAACGTGTTGCGACAGCAGCGAATCGAATCGGGAATTGTTCAATCGGCTTATTGGCAATATTACGATTGACATAATCTTGCAATTTTTGCCCGAGTACAATGCCTTGGCTATTCAAGGTTAAATCACGTAGATCAGACTCTTTGAGTTGTTGCGCGATTTGTTGCATTTGGTATGGTGTTTTACCACTGGCATAGATACTACCTACGAAGCTTCCCGCACTTGTTCCAGTGACGATTTTAGGCTTTATGCCATGAGATTCTAGAACTTTAAGTACGCCGATATGCGCAAAACCTTTTGCTCCACCACCACCGAGTGCAATTGCAATCACAGGTTCTCGTGCCTTGATCGCTGTGGTTTGAGGAGGAGTTTTTGTTGTTTTATCACAGCCAACGAGGGCAAGACCCATTAAGCCTATAAAGCCAAGTTGTTTAAAACGCATATCGTATTACTTTAGTCTAAAAAATATGCTGTCATCTGAACAGATTGTTGCTTTATTTTCTAGCTATTTTTCAATAGTTTTTGTAAAGGAATCGAGAGTAGTTTCGGATGCTTTGGTGAAAATTTTCCATTAAAACGATTTAAAATTTCTGCTAAATCTTTGTCATAGTCACCAGTCGGCTGTAACGTCCCTAAGCAATGAATCAATTTCTTTTCATAATCAAAAGAAAAGATTGCAATCGGGATATTGGCACCCATAGCAATGTGGTAAAAACCACTTTTGATTTTTTCTGCACGATTGCGCGTACCTTCAGGTGCAATTGCAATCCAGATTTTTTCTTGCTGATGAATTACATCCACAATCTGCTGAGTCAGCCCATGCGGTGAGTCACGCTCTACGGGAATCACACCAATCCATTCAAACAGACCTTTGAGTGGTGTTTTAAATAAACTGTCTTTACCGAAAATAGTGACTTTGACACCAATACCAAGCATTGCAAGAAAAGCATATAAGCCATCAAAATTTGAGGTATGTGGTGCGATGAAAACCACAGCTTTAGGTAAATTGGGAAATTCACCAACAAAGCCCCAGCCTTGAGCGAGATAAAGCTTTTTAAATAAGTTACGGCTCGATGTTGTGCCACGTTGTGGGACTTGATCTGGTATATTTGGAAAATTCTCTGACATCGTATTCTTATGGGTTTGTTGTGACTGTATTTAAATTGGCGTATTTACTTACTTTATTTTTTGCATAATAGTAAGCATTGGTGTGGTAAAGCTTGAACTATGGCAAATATTACAAAAATCACCGATGAATGCAATACACTTTGAATGGGTGAGTGAACTTATGAAATTGATCAGTATAAAAAGAATTAGAGATTAATCCATGCCACAAAGCTATTTATTGTTATTTTCACTGTATTGGGCACAAGGTTTACCTGTCGGCTTTATGACTCATGCTTTGCCTGTGATCCTCCGTACGCAAGGCGTTTCATTGACTCATATCGGTGGTTTTGGACTACTCATGGCACCGTGGGCACTCAAAGTGCTTTGGTCACCTTGGGTAGACAAGTATGGACACTCGCAAAAAGGGCATTACCGAAGTTGGATTATTCCAACACAGGTTTTAACCATTGTCATTTTAATCGTTCTTTCTTTTTTACCAATTCAATCTTTAAATCAACCCACTTATTTATTCGGATTCTTTATCGCTTTACTGTGTATGAATAGCGTGGGTGCGACGCAAGATATTGCGACAGATGGTTTGGCGGTTAAGATTCTGAAAGGTGATCAGCAACATATTGGAAATATGTTCCAAGTGATTGGTTCACGATTGGGCTTCATCGTCGGAGGTGGCGCTATTCTGTGGGTAATGGATTGGCTCACATGGCAGAGTACATTTTTGATTCTCGCATTTATTGTGACCCTAAATACGCTTCCGATTCTATTTTATAAAGAACCACAGCATTCTCCAAATTCAACGACAAATGCTGAACAGACAAGTATTCAGACCAAACAGAATTTCTTGGTAAAACTTAGAAAATATCTCAGTTATTTTTTTGAAAATAAACAACTAAGCGCTTGGTTTTGGGTGCTTTGTACCATCAAAATTGCAGATGGATTAACAGGCCCGATTACAAAGCCTTTGTTGGTCGATCTAGGATTAACACTTTCCCAAATCGGGATTTATATCACCATGATCGGTGCGTTTGCAGCACTGGTTGGTGCAGGTTTAGCAGGCTGGATGTTGAAGAACATTACAAGACGTCATGCTTTGATCATTTTCTCTATTCTTAAATTAATGAGTTTAGCTGGTTTTGTTGGTTTGGCATTCTTATTGCAAAATTCAGTTCAGGTCGCCCCGTGGGTAATCTATGTGGTGAATGCATTAGAAGATATGTTTGCTGCGATGCTGTTGGTTGCAATTTTAACTTTGGTGATGCAATACAGTCGAACTGAAAGTGCAGGCACTGATTTTACTTTTCAAGTATCTGTGATGGCGACCATCAGTGGGGTTTTGTATACCATGAGTGGAATCATTGGCGACTATTTAGGATATTCTGTTTTTTTAAGTTTGATTTTAATGGTGGGTGTGATCTGTTTAATTCCAATATTTCGTTGGGCAAGAATGAGTAGTGATGAAAACTAATTTTAAAAACTATTATTTATTTAGGGTTAAATTCAAAATTAGATTTAATTATAAATTAAGTTAACTATTTATTGATTTTTATCATAATGGAAAATTGAACTCTATATTTTGTGGTTAATTTTTAATTATATTGATATTTTTACTTTAAATATAATTAATTTTATATTCTAATTTTATATAGTTATTTATATCATTTAGTAAAATATATTATTTTCAGCTACTTGATTTTAAAATATGGTTGTTTTTTATCTAAAAAATATTAAGATGCGAAGATTGAATGTAATGAAATACAATTCAAAAAATAAACTTAAATGACTTGAAGTAAATGAATTAATAAAGGTGAATAATCTACAGGCTATAAAATAATATAATTTATTTATATAAACTCTACATGTTTTTTTTGTTTCTCAAATTTTGAGAATTTAAAATCATTTATATGTGGGTTAATGATTCAATATGCTTGGGGGAGTGCTTTTAAGTTCAATTTAAGCTTCATTTTATAACTTAAAACAATTGAAGTGAGCTGTTGATAGAGTAATGTCTAATTTCATACAACGAATAAAACAACGCGAAGTGTCTATTTCACTTGCGACTTTTAACCTTATCATCGCCGTATGGTTGGGTTTTTGCCTCAATTTTGCCTTTTTTAATAAGATTAAAATGCTCACGCCATATCAAGGCGTGAAAGTACAATTATTTTTAGTCGCTACGGTCGTCGTCGTCGTCGCGTTATATAATTTATTATTGCAAATCTTGGATTGGAAATGGACGGCGAAATTTTTTGCAATCCTTTTGGTGTTTATTGGTGGTTTTAGTGCTTACTTTGTCAGCTCTTTAGGTGTGGTAATTTCACCTGATCAAATTCAAAACATTGTCCAAACTGATCCTTCAGAAGCATCTGATTTGATGTCCTTACAATTATTAACTTGGACATTAGCATTCGTTGTTTTACCAATAGTCTTGATTTTATGGGTCAGAATTAAACCACAAAGCCTAGCTAAGGTACTTATCTTTAAAGGTTTAAATATTGTTGCTTCACTCGCTATTATTGGCAGCTTACTGTTTGTTTTCTATGTCGATTACGCAGCGATCTTCCGTGAAAATCGTGACCTAAAAGGGATGATTTCACCGCAAAATGCAGTGGCATCTACGATTTCGTATTTTCATAAAAAAGCACCTAAAAAAGATTTACCTTTAATTCGTTATGGTGAAGATGCACATTTGGTTGAAGATATTACAGCCAATAAAATGCCAAAACTGATGGTTTTAGTGGTTGGTGAAACAGCGCGTGCAGAAAGCTTTTCATTAAATGGTTATGCGAAAAATACCAATCCGTTATTGTCCAAACAACAAGGACTCATGAATTTCACTCAAGTCAGTTCATGCGGAACGGCGACAGCTGTTTCTGTACCCTGTATGTTCTCTGGTATGCCTCGAGTTAACTATGATGAACAGTTGGCGAGCCACCGCGAAGGTTTACTCGATATTGCACAACGCGCAGGTTATAAAGTCACTTGGATTGATAATAATTCAGGTTGTAAAGGCACTTGTAATCGTGTTGAACAATTTCAAATCCCTGAAACTTTAAAGCAAAAATGGTGTGCAGATGGTGAATGTTTAGATGGTATTCTTGTGGATAGTTTGAATCTTTATTTAAAACAATTGCCTAAAGACGATACTCAGCCACACTTAGTTGTATTGCATCAAATGGGAAGTCATGGACCTGCTTATTACAAACGTATACCGAGCGAATTTCAGAAATTTAAACCAACGTGTGATACCAATGCGATTCAAGGGTGTTCTTCTGCTGAACTGATCAATAGTTATGACAATACAATTGCATATACAGACTATATTTTGAATCAAATTGTGGATGTATTAAAAGCAAATACAAATTATCGTACTGGTTTTTGGTATTTATCCGATCATGGAGAATCTACAGGTGAGCATGGCATGTATTTACATGGTGCACCGTATGCGATTGCACCTAGCCAACAAACGCATGTGCCGATGATAATGTGGTTTTCAGATGCTTGGAAAAGTACAGCACAAAAACAAGTGGATTGTTTAAATGAACAAAAAAGCACAAAATTAAGTCAAGATAACTTATTCCCAAGTCTTTTGAGTTTGTTAAATATTCAGACACATGTTATTGATCAGAGCTACAACATGTTGCATCAATGTGCAGTGAAAAGTTAATAAAGGATACATGCAATGACCAAAATTTTGATGATTGAAGATGATTTTATGATTGCAGAATCGTCTCAAACATTGTTGAAGTATCAAGGCTTTGATGTTGAATGGGTGAATAATGGTTTAGATGGTTTAAAGCTACTTTCAGATAAACAATTTGATTTGGTTTTACTTGATCTGGGTTTACCAATGATGGATGGTATGCAAGTGTTAAAGCAAATCCGTCAACGTTCAGCTTTACCCGTTCTGATTATTTCAGCACGCGATCAGTTGCAAAATCGTGTTGACGGGTTGAATCAAGGTGCAGATGACTATCTGATTAAACCTTATGAGTTTGATGAACTTGTTGCACGTATTCATGCACTATTACGTCGTACTGGCGATGTTGCAAAAGAAGTGCAAGGGCAAAGCTCTAACTTATTGAAAAATGGTGAAGTTGTTCTAGATGTCGAACAACATATTGCCACATTGCGTGGTGAGCCTGTGGATCTATCCAATCGCGAATGGGCGATCCTGACTCCGCTTATGACCCATCCCAATAAAATATTTTCTAAGTCTAATCTAGAAGATAAGTTGTATGCGTTTGACAGTGAAATCAATAGCAACACCATCGAAGTTTATGTACATCACATTCGTTCAAAACTGGGCAAAGACATTATTCGTACCATTCGTGGGTTAGGTTATCGTTTGGGGCAACCGCAGAAAGTTGAATGATATGGAAACAACATTTTCCTTAAGAAAGCGTTTAATTCGTTATACCTCTATTTTTAGTGTTTTATTGGGCTGTGTATTGATTTTCTCCGCTTATAAAATATCATTAGAGGAAATTAACGAAATTCTTGATGCCCAAATGGTGTATTTGGCTGAACGTGTAGAGTTGAATCCACGTCCCATCCAAAGTGATTTTGATGTACATAAACGTTATCATGAAGAAGATTTGTTTATCGATGTTTGGGCTTATGCTGATCAGAATCCAGGCAAAATGACACAACATCATGTGATTATAGAACCTAAACAAAAAGCAGGTTTTTATAGTCAAGATACCGTGCATGGGACGTGGATTACGTATATTTTACCGACACCAAATTATCAGATCCAAATCAGTCAGCAAGAGAAGGTGAGGGAGCATTTAGCACTTGAACTTGCTGGCAGTATGTTTCTTCCCTATTTGTTGATTATTCCATTTGCACTCTTGGGTTTGGTTTACATTATTCGTCGTAGTATGAAGCCGTTAGAGGATTTTAAATCCGAATTGGCAAAACGTGATTCCAACTCTTTGGTTGCAATTCAAAATGGTCATTACCCCGCAGAACTCATACCAACCATTCATGAAATGAATCATCTATTTGAGCGAATTTCTGTTGCGCAACAAGAGCAACGGCAGTTTGTCGCAGATGCTGCCCATGAGTTACGTACACCGCTCACTGCATTGAATTTGCAAACCAAAATCTTAATGAGCCAATTTCCAGAAGAGGGGAATTTACAAAATCTCAGCAAGGGTTTGGCGCGAATGCAACATTTGGTGACCCAGTTATTAGCATTGGCAAAACAAGATGCATCTTTGAGCCATGAAGTCCAAGTCACTCAGTTTAAACTGAATGATGTCGCACTCAGTTGTGTAGAGCAATTGATGAATTTGGCGATGGAAAAGGATATCGACTTAGGTTTTGTTCGAAATGAACCTGTGATTTTGAAAAGTGTCGAACATAGCATTCATTCGATTATTTTTAATCTGATTGATAATGCGATCAAATATACACCAGTCGCTGGCATGATCAATGTTTCAGTTTTTGCGGATATACATGATTTTGCTTATGTTCTGATCGAGGATAGCGGTTCTGGTATAGATCCTGAAATGTACGATAAAGTTCTAAAGCGATTCTATCGTGTCCATCACCATTTGGAAGTGGGTAGTGGTTTAGGTTTATCGATTGTAGATAAAGCGATTCAACATCTCGGTGGAGATTTAACACTTTCACGAAGTGAAGAATTGGGTGGTTTGAGTGTTTTGGTTAAGATACCGATTCAACCCAATGTAAAAGCAGATTAAATTGAAGATTGTATTCGTAACGGTATTAGACTCAAAAGTTTAACTATTAGTAAAGTTTAAGTCTTACTAAAATTTAACAAACGCTATTTTGTGAAAATATTTAATCGAGCTGAGATAAGATGATGAATATCTATGATGTTCATCATCTTTTTTTGATTTTATGATTTATCTTGTTTTTGATGTGACCTACTGAATTTAATTTAAAAACAATGTGTTTACTCATCTTTTGAAAACGACGGTTTGATCGTTACATGTTTTATTTACATGTCACATTTAACTAAGCTTTTTATAGAAAATTTTATACATCACCAAGTTAAAAGCAAAGACCACCCAACCTGTCCATAAATTATGACTCAGAAAATGTGCGCCTCGCATCATTTGTCCCCAACCCATTAAAAAACCGAGGCTTAAGCCTAAAAATAAGAATACATACGCGATCTTTGGTTTTGATGCTCTAAAGACAAAAAATCCGGTGATTAATGAAAAGCCTGAACTGGCATGACCGCCTGGAAAGCAGTGTCCGTTTGTTGCAGAAAAGTTCCAGACATAGCTTAAGGCAGTCGGTTCAGTCATTGACCACGGGCAGGCATGGGCTGAATGTGATTTAAGAATTCCAACGACAGCCGTAGATACAATACTGATCCAAAACAAATAGCCCAATTGCCATTGATAAGCTTTTAATTTTAGATTTTTAAATGATGCAAGCCATGCCAAAAGGACAATGACATAGAATCCGATAATGATGTGTTTAACGAGTTTGTGGTTAATTTCGACGAGGAACCAATTATTTTTTAATGGGAATTTACCATTTGTATCAATCCACGGTTGAATGAAGTGCAGATCAATTGCACCACCCACAGGAAATACAAACCATAGCACTAAAAATAATACCGCCAACAATAAACTATTTCTAAAGAAGAATTTATTTGAATCGGTATATAACATCAGGTGAATCACTCTTTCTATATTTTATTTGATGTTATTGGACAAAATTAAACTTAAATTGCTCTTAATTTTTGTAGACTGGTTGAGATTGAGCAATATATTTACTTGAATTTGATAGGTAAAAGTGTGTGTTTTAAATGTTATAAATGATTGTTTTTTTATTGATTTAAATGTGGATCATTGCTGTGTGGTTTTTGAGTCAAAGCGATTTAGAGCAAATAAAAAAGCGGTCAATTTGACCGCTAAATTAATTTACCCACATAGAGATTAGAAAATCGCATCTTCCGAATTAGCCGAAATTTTATGAATAGATAAATCTGCACCACGAAATTCTTCTTCTTGACTCAAACGGATACCCATAGTCACTTTAAGGATGCCATAGACTGCAAATCCACCTGCGAGTGCAATGATGATTGCAAGTAGTGTTCCGATCAATTGTGACATCATTGAGACACCACCAAGCCCACCAAGCCATTGCTGACCAAAGAGCCCTACAGCGACTCCACCAAAAGCACCACATACGCCGTGGAGTGGCCATACCCCTAATACATCATCAATTTTGAGTTTGTTTTGGGTATAGGTGAACAATTTAACAAAGATAAAGCCAGCAAAGACACCGATCACCAATGCACCGATTGGATGCACAATATCTGAACCTGCGCAGATTGCGACTAAGCCTGCAAGTGGACCATTATGTAAGAAACCTGGATCTTCTTTTCCAAAGAAATTCGCTGAGAGTGTTCCACCGACCATAGCCATGAGTGAGTTAATCGCCACAAGACCAGAGATAGCATCTAAACGCTGTGCGCTCATTACGTTAAAGCCGAACCAACCGACAATTAGAATCCATGAACCCAGTGCAAGAAAGGGAATAGATGATGGTGGATGCGCACTGACGCGACCATCTTTTTTGTAACGACCATGACGCGCACCGAGTAATATCACCGCAGCCAGTGCAATCCATCCGCCCATTGCATGTACCACGACTGAACCTGCAAAATCATGGAAACTTGCGCCAAAAGTATTTGCTAACCACTTTTGTAGACCAAGATTGCCATTCCATACGATTCCTTCAAAGAAAGGGTAGACCAATGCCACAATAAAGAGTGTTGCAATGGCTTGTGAACGCATCTTGGCACGTTCTGCGATTCCACCTGAGATGATTGCGGGAATTGCCGCGGCAAAGGTCAGTAAGAAGAAACAGCGCATAAGGTTATAGCCATGTTCGGCTGAAAGTGTTGTTCCTGCATGGAAGAAATGCTGACCGTAAGAAATATAGTAGCCGATAAAGAAGTAAGCGATCGCTGAGATCGAAAAATCAGTGATAATTTTACTTAGTGCATTGACTTGGTTTTTATGGCGAACTGTTCCCAGTTCTAAAAAAGCAAAGCCTGCGTGCATGGCAAGTACAAGTACTGCGCCGAGGAGGAGGAAGAGTAAGTCTACATTTTGCATAGGATTCTTTTTGGTGCTAGTTGTCACAATTTGGTTCAGTATAGCGAAGCATTTTGTATATCGCAGTAGTTCGAATGTGGGAAAAAATGATTAAACAATTCAAATTTTTATCAAGACTCGATATAAAGCAAAGCGTTGCACTGTTTTAGATTTATTGCACCAATTTGATGCAATAATTTTGTTTTTATATTTTATAAGTTGTTGAATTTATTTTAATTATTGTTTTTGACTTTTGATGTTTTCTTGGTTGGTGTGTTAAGGGTTGAAAATTATTTTGAATATTTTTTGTGGTGTTAAAAGACGAGTAGCACTTTTTGGAAAACTACTGTTTTTATCTGTCCTTCGTTATTTTTCACAATATAGCCGTTTTAGTTTGATGGTTATGCGTTTATAAAGAGAGTAATTCATTTCAGAAAATGTTTTAGGTCAATTAAATGGATTTTCATAAGCTGTTTTTATATAAGCAATGGTCAGATCAGCGTTTATTTCAGGCGATTGCTCAGATTGATCAAGAAAAATATTTAGATAATTATAATTTTGCTCGGCAACAGTTGAATCATATGACCATTGTTGAAGAGTTGTTCCGATCTCGTTTAGAACATCAAAAAACATTGCATGCTCAAACCAATACAGATGTTTTGCCTGCTTTTGAAGTATTACAGCAACGAATTGAGGCATCTGATGTGTGGTTCGCAAACTTTGTTCAGCATATTCAAGTCGAGCAACTTTCTGACATTATTCATTTTCAGTTTATTGATCAAAAAATGGGGCGTCTTTCTATTGAAGAAATTCTGTTTCATATCATTAATCATGGAACTTATCATCGTGGGAATATTGCCCATGCTTTGCATCATGCAAAGGTCGTTCACCCAGCTGATACGTATACGGTTTTTATTCATCAGTTTGAGCCAGAGCGTAGAGTGTAATGACTTAAATATATTGTAATGAATAATATTTCGGAGTGGAAATTTTCTAAAAATAAGTTTTAGTTTGTAAGGGGTTAAAATTATCCTACCACTTTGAGATAGGATAATTTAAAGAAAGACTTTTATATGGCTAGATTGTAAAGTTTTCTAATTTATTTTTTATGTATTTAGCTGAATTTTCCATACTAGGATAAACCGTTCTTTGATTGATGTTTAATAAATCAAGCTCATCTAATATAGCTTTTTTATGATCTTTCTTAACCCTAATTTTATGTATAATAAAATTAGGGTTGCTACTGCTGGTTATTGCTTCAGCATCCAGTCCAAAGATTAAAAAAGAACCTGATTGTGCAATAATCCTTTCTTGGTTTAACCTGCCTTTGACACAAAAGATATTTTTTAGGTCTTTAATTTCAATTCGAGGTTTAAAATATGGCTTTTCATTTAAGATGAAATGTAAATATTGTTCATAACATTTTTCAGTCATATCTTTTTCATCGAGTATGTTTTTTTTAGGATCGGTTTTTTGGCTTTTAATTATATATTGAGATAATTGATCTTTTTGAGTTGCATTAAGTTTCGCTAAATTGGTTAAGCAAGATATTTTATCTGAGTCGTAAAAACATATATCAGTTTTTTTGGTAGAAATTAAAATAACTTCACCATCTTCGTCATGTTTTAAATTTTCACAAGCAAAATATAATGCAGTTAATGGATTGCTTGATATATCAAGCATTCTAGTTGGCATTCCATAGTGTTGCATACGTGTTAAAATATCAAATCCACTTATATCATTGTTAAATGAAAGAGGTTCAGTAGTTAATAATTCACGAAATAGAAGGTGTTCACCCTCTAAATAAATTTTACCTTTTCCATTTGGATCTTCCCGTAATAAAGTGGGTAATAACTCATAAGAAAATTTTCCATGCCCTCTATAAAAAACTTCATGATTTTCATTTTTATTATCATTTTTTTTATTGATTTCTATAATTTTATTTATGAAATTAGGTACATTTGATATGTATGGAGGGGTTGTAGTAAGGCTAGCTTTTACACTAAAACCAGTGCTAATTTTTGCATTTAACTGACCTATAATTTGAGGTGGATTGAGTAGGTCAATATTGTGATTTGGAAAGTTTTCCTCAATTGTATCTAAATTATCAAAGATATTGAGGAGGGCTAAGTTGTGAAATAAATCAGCGTTTTTAATAGCCCAATGAGTTCGTGTTTTCTCCCGACCATCAAAATTTAATGCTTTTTCTAACGTTTCAAGTTCTAGAAGAAAATCAAATTTAGTTTTTGGATTGTAGCTAGGTAAGGATTCTTTTTCTGAAATTAATTTTAAAGTTGCTGTAATGGTCTTTTTATTTGTATTTAATTTAACATCTTGTAATTCAGCTATTGCAATATAGTCTTTAAAGTTTTCGAAACAAATAATACAGGGGAAATTGCGTAAAATTAAAAAAGACTCTTCTTTTAATTCTTTAAATTTTAACCGAATTTGTTCATCTGTGTGTTCAACAAAACGACTTGAGTCATAGGTTATTGAAATAAAATTATTTTCTAAATTATCAACTTCGTCTTTTGAATAGCATTGCAGTAAATTAAAGTAAGCCATAATAAAAACCCCACATAAAGTGAGGTTTTTATATCATAAAATCAACCAATTAGCGAATAGATCAACCAATCAATTTCTTCATCAATTCATTGACTTGTGCAGGGTTGGCTTTACCTTTTGCAGCTTTCATCACTTGACCAACAAGACCATTGAAGGCTTTGTCTTTACCAGACTTATACTCTTCAACCATCTTCTCGTTGGCAGCAAGCACTTCTTTAATAATCGCTTCAATCGCACCTGTATCAGTTTCTTGTTTCAAGCCCTTTTCCGCAATAATTTCGTCCGCTGATTTGCCTTCATCCCACATAAAGCCGAACACTTGTTTTGCAATCTTACCGTTAATTGTATTGTCCACAATACGCGCAATCATACCGCCAAGTTTTTCCGCAGATACAGGAGAGTCGTGAAGCTCTAAGCTTGCTTTGTTTAAAGCACCAGAGAATTCACCCATGACCCAGTTTGCAGAAACCTTACCTTGAGCAGCACCGCCAGCAGCAGTCACGACAGCTTCATAGAAGTCTGCCATTTCACGAGAAAGCGTAAGAACATGCGCATCATACTCAGTCACAGCAAAGTCCGCGATAAAACGCGCACGACGTGCTTTAGGCAACTCAGGAAGATTAGCTTTCGCTTCCTCAATTTGAGCATCAGGAATTATCACAGGAAGCAAGTCAGGATCAGGGAAGTAGCGGTAATCGTTCGCTTCTTCTTTCGAACGCATAGAACGCGTTTCCATCTTCACAGTATCAAACAAACGAGTTTCTTGGTCGATTTTACCGCCATCTTCCAAGATTTCCATTTGACGTTGAATTTCAACATTGATCGCTTGTTCGATGAAACGGAAAGAGTTGATATTTTTCAATTCACAACGCGTACCAAACTCATCACCTGGTTGACGTAAAGATACGTTACAGTCACAACGGAACGAACCTTCCGCCATGTTACCGTCAGAAATACCCAACCAACGCACCAAAGTGTGAATCGCTTTGATATAAGCCAAAGCTTCTTCAACAGAACGCATATCAGGTTCAGATACGATTTCAAGCAAAGGCGTACCTGCGCGGTTTAAGTCGATGCCTGACATACCTTCAAACTGATCGTGAATCGATTTACCTGCATCCTCTTCCAAATGCGCACGTGTCACGCCTATACGCTTCACAGTACCATCTTCAAGCTGAATGTCGATATGACCTAGCCCAACGATTGGATTGTCCATTTGGCTGATTTGGTAGCCTTTCGGAGAGTCTGGGTAAAAATAGTTTTTACGAGCAAATACTGAAGCTTGGTCGATATAGGCATCAATCCCCAAACCAAAACGAATCGCAAGATCAACCACATCCTTGTTTAAAACAGGAAGTACACCTGGCATCGCCAAATCAACAAGGCTGGCTTGTGTATTTGGATCTTGACCAAAAGTCGTTGAAGAGCCTGAGAAAATTTTAGAATTGGTCGCAAGTTGCGTATGGATTTCAATACCAATAACGACTTCCCATCCGTCAATCAAGTTTGACTTAGGTTTTACTGCTTTTTGAGCTTGAGCCATTATGCATTCTCCTCCGCAATTGCCGCACGTTTGGTATGCCAATCTGTATTTTGTTGATATTGATGCACAATCGACAACAATTGAGATTCTGACCAATAATTACCAATTAACTGTAAACCTACAGGTAAGCTGTTTGCATCAAAACCAACAGGGGCATTGATTGCAGGCAGACCTGCCAAGTTCACAGCAAGCGTGTAAATGTCACCTAAATACATTTCGGTTGGGCTAAGATTCGCACCGATTTTATAAGCTGTAGTTGGTGCAGATGGTGCAGCAATCACATCGACATTTTCAAAGGCTTTTAAGAAGTCCTGTTGGATTAAACGACGTACTTTTTGAGCTTTTACATAATAAGCATCGTAATAACCCGCAGAAAGCGCGTATGTACCAATCAAGATACGACGCTGAACTTCTGCACCAAAACCTTCAGAACGTGAACGCTTATAAAGATCTAAAATGTCAGTTGGGTTTTCACAACGGTAACCGTAGCGAACGCCATCAAAGCGAGATAAGTTTGAAGAAGCTTCAGCAGGGGCAATCAAATAATAAGTCGGTACATAAGCTTCGCTCATGCTGAGATCAATCTCAACCAAGGTCGCGCCCATGTCTTCCAATTTTTTCAAAGATTCTTCAACACGTGCTTTAACGTTAGCATCTAAACCTTGAACATTGAAGTATTGTTTAGGAATACCAATACGTAAGCCTTTAACCGCAGTGCCATTCAAGTTTGCAACGTAGTCATCAACTTCTTTATTGATCGACGTTGAATCTTTTTCATCATGACCCGCCATGACATTCATCAAATAAGCACAGTCTTCTGCAGAACGTGCCATTGGACCACCTTGGTCCATAGATGATGCGTAGGCAATCATACCGAAACGTGAAACACGACCATACGTCGGTTTAAGACCTGTTAGACCACAGAATGATGCAGGTTGACGAATTGAACCGCCTGTATCAGTTCCTGTTGCAAAAGGTGCAAGGTCAGCAGCGACAACGGCAGCAGAACCACCTGAAGAACCCCCAGGTACATGTTCTAAATTCCACGGGTTTTTAGTCGCACCAAAAAACGGGTTTTCAGAAGTTGATCCCATGGCAAATTCGTCCATGTTCACTTTACCGAGTGTCACAAGTCCAGCTGTTTTACCTTTCGCAACGACAGTTGCATCGTAAGGAGAGACAAAGTTATTCAGCATTTTTGAACCCGCAGTGGTTTTGATACCGTGGGTACAGAAAATATCTTTATGGGCAATCGGTACACCAGTCAATGCAGTCGCATTACCAGTTTTAAGTACAGCATCAGCAGCATCAGCTTGTGCTAATGCTTGCTCAGCAGTTACCGTAATGTATGAATTGACACGATCATCAATTTTAGCAATACGATCTAAATAATGTTGAGTCAATTCGCGTGATGAAAACTGAGCGCTTTTTAAGCCTTCTGCCATTTCACGAATCGATAAACGGTGTAAATCAGTCATGAGTACAATTCTTTACGATTAATTTTTAAAAATAAGTTTAACTGATCAAATATTATTCAATCACACGTGGAACGAGGTACAAACCGTCCTGAATAGCAGGGGCAACGGCTTGATATTCTTCACGATGGTTCTCTTCAGTCACCACATCAGGGCGAAGAGGTTGAGGGTTGTCAAAAGGGCTCTTCAGCGGCTCAACACCATCAGTATTGATCGCTTTTAAGCTCTCCATCATCCCTAAGATTTTATTTAAACTTTGAGCATATTCAGCAGATTGCGTATCATTAAGCGACAATCGAGCAAGATTGGCGATTTGCGATACAGTTTGTGCATTTAATTCTGCAGAATGCTGAGCATCTGAACTTGACATGATGTCTCACCTAATCAGTTTTAAAAAAATTCAAAATATCGTGCGTTATAATAAGCGATTGACTTGTTCAAATCATCACATTTAGTTAAAGTTGCCATCTTGCGTCCATACTAAAGTTTAAACTGAGAACGACCCGTGATTCTAAAACGACTAATTGGCTTGTTTTCGCCAGATCTAGCCATTGATTTAGGTACTGCAAACACACTAATTTATGCACCAGGAAGGGGCATTATATTAAACGAACCGACAGTTGTGGCGATTCGTCACAGTGGTTCGCAGAAAATTGTTGCAGCTGTAGGATTAGATGCTAAGCAAATGCTTGGTCGTACACCTGCAAACATTTCAGCAATTCGTCCGATGAAAGATGGCGTAATTGCAGATTTTGAAGTCACTGAAACCATGTTAAATCAATTTATTGGTAAAGTGCATGAAAAACGTTTATTTCCACCTGCGCCGCGTGTGGTTGTTTGTGTTCCATGTAAATCTACATTGGTCGAACGTCGTGCGATTCGTGAAGCAGTATTCAATGCAGGCGCACGTGATGTACGCTTAATTGAAGAACCTATGGCCGCTGCGATTGGTGCGGGCATGCCTGTAGAACAAGCCTGTGGTTCGATGGTTGTGGACGTTGGCGGTGGTACGACTGAAATCGCGATTATCTCACTACAAGGTTGTGTGTACGCAGATTCTTTACGTATCGGTGGTGATGTATTTGATGAGCAAATCATTAACTATGTACGTAAAGCACATGGTTGCGTGATCGGTGAAACCACTGCTGAAACCATTAAAAAAGAAGTGGGTATGGCAGTTGCAGATGGCACAACTTTAGAAATCGAAGTTCGTGGTCGTAATCTTGCTGAAGGTGTTCCACGTGCGATTACTGTGACTTCGGATGAAATCACACAAGCGATTGCAGACCCATTACAAAGTATTGTATCTGCTGTGAAATCTGCACTTGAACAAACTCCGCCTGAATTATCATCAGATATTGCAGAGCGTGGTATTGTGTTGACAGGTGGTGGTGCATTGCTCCGTAATCTGGATAAATTACTTGCACAAGAAACAGGTTTACCTGTTGTTGTTGCTGAAGATCCTTTAACTTGTGTGACTCGTGGTGGCGGTAAAGTCTTAGAATTCTTTGACAATCCAAATCATGATATGCTTTTTGTAGGCTAAACTTTAGTAGATTACGATTTTAGTAGATTAAGTTAAGGACGAGGCGGTGCAACCGAATCTCTTTTCAAGACAACCGCCATCTTTTCGCTCGTTCATCATTGCGGTGATCACTTGTTTTGTTGTGCTGTTTTTTAACTGGCGCATGCCACAAGTGGTTCAACCCGCAAGAGATGTCTTGTATGCGGCATATAATCCGATTTATGCCTTAGCAAGTTATCCTGTATTGTCGAAAGAATGGCTGAATCAACAAACCAAATCTGAAGCTCAATTGCGTCGTGAAAATACCTCGATGCAAGCTGAACTGCTTCAAGCGCAAGTGCGTCTGCAAAAACTCTCAGAACTCTCAGCTGAAAATACCCGGCTTCGTGGATTATTGGATACGCCATTGATTATTGATGGACGTATGGAGATTGCTGAAGTCATAGGGACAGATGCCGATCCTTTACGTCATATCATTATCATCAACCGTGGTGCAGCGAGTCAGCTAAAAGTGGGTCAAACTGTTTTAGATGATAAAGGGATCATGGGGCAAGTCATTAATGTATATCCGCACAGTAGTCGTGTGATGTTATTATCAGATAAAGAACATTCTTTATCTGTACGCTTAGAAAGCTCTGGTATGCGTGCGATTGTGACAGGTACAGGTGATTTGGGGCATTTGAAAATGGAATATGTTCCAACCAGTGCCAATATTAAAGTAGGGGATAAGGTGTATAGTTCTGGTTTAGGACAGCATTTCCCTGCAGGGTACTTAGTCGGTTCGGTTTCAAAAGTGATGCGTCATAATACGGGTGAATTTGCTCAAATTGATGTTGTTCCTGCTGCACAGTTGGCAGGTGGTCATCATGTCGTTGTACTGTTTTCTGATTCACTAGCGATGGAGCAGCCAAATGTTGATCGCTAAGAAATTACCTTCAGAAAAGCAACGCAAAGATCCAATTTTCCTGATTGTGATTTCAGTGATTATTTGTTCTATTCTAGTGGTCTACCCAATGTCCTATGCTTTTGCGGGCTGGCGACCACTGTATATGCTGATGATCATGCTATTTTGGGTGCTCTGCCAACCGACGTGGTGTGGGGTTTGGTTTGCGTTTACCATGGGCTTATTTACGGATTTATTGCTTGATGCCCCATTGGGTATGAATGCATTAAGTTATGTATTGATTGCTTTTTTAACACGATATTTCATTCGCGAGCGCCGTGTACTGACATTTAGTAATCTATGGATTATTAGTATGTTCGCAATACTGGCGCATTTAGTATTTACTTTTATGGCGCAAGTGATGATCGGTGTACATTTTTCGCTTGCACGACATTGGCAACCTTTGGTTTCTAGTATTTTCTGTTGGCCAATTCTTTACTATTTATTAAAAAGATGGCGCATTTAATTCTTGCTTCGAGTTCGCCTCGGCGTAAAGAACTGTTACAACAAGTTGGGTTGGAATTTACAGTTCATAGCCCTGATATTGACGAGTCTGTACTTGAAAATGAGCAGATCGAACAATATGTTCAGCGTTTAGCAGAAACTAAAGCGCAAGCAGTGTTAACATTAAAACCACAGGGTACAGTGATCGCTGCAGATACCAGCTTGGTTTTTGCTGATCAGATTATTGGTAAACCTGAATCGAAACAACATGCTTTTGAAATTTGGGCATTATTGTCAGGTCAGACGCATGAAGTACTCACAGGTGTTTGCGTTGCAAATGCTCAGCAGTTATTGAGTACAGTGGTTCGTACCGAAGTTGAGTTTCAAATACTCAGTCCTAATGATATGGAAGAATATTGGGCAACGGGTGAACCGATAGGTAAAGCGGGTGCGTATGCAATACAAGGTATTGCAGCAAAATTTGTGACCCGTATGAATGGTAGTTATAGTAATGTGGTCGGGCTACCATTACATGAAACAATACAGTTACTTGATCGTCTAGATCAACGCAGTTGAGGCACTAAATTAACTGCTGAAAAGAATTTTTATAATGTTTTGAGTTTAGTTATGTCTGACGAGTTATTGATTAATGTCACACCTATGGAATGTCGTGTGGCGTTAATTCAAAATGGGACGGTCAATGAGTTATTTGTTGAACGGACTGTTAAACGTGGGTTAGTCGGAAATATTTACAAAGGCAAAGTAGTGCGTGTACTTCCTGGTATGCAAGCAGCTTTTGTGGATATTGGTTTGTCTCGTACTGCATTTTTGCATATCAATGATATGGTTTGGCCACGTCACCAACCTACACCGAATGTATTTGAATTATTACAACCGGGTCAAATTCTCACTGTGCAAGTGATGAAAGATATGCTGGGAACCAAAGGTGCTCGCTTAAGTACAGATCTTTCAATTCCATCTCGTTATCTTGTTTTGATGCCGTATGGCAATCATATCGGTGTATCACAACGCATTGAGTCTGAAGAAGAACGTGATCGTTTACGTTCCATGATTGAGCGTATTCAAACTGAGCATAAACTACCTGGTTCAGTGATTGTCCGTACTGCGGCAGACGGCATAGATGAAGCATCAATTGCTCAAGATATGGCGTACCTTGCCAAGCTTTGGGAATATATTCAGAAAAAACAAAAAATTATTGCAGTGCCTTCTTTAATCTTTGAAGAACTTCCATTGCCACAACGTGTGATTCGTGATTTGGCAAATGAAGAAACCGCCAATATCTATGTTGATTCACGCGAAATACACGGCAAGCTACAAGAGTTTGTATGTGAATTTGTCCCAAGCATGCAAAGCCGTTTGCAACATTATCCTGGTGAACGCCCTTTATTTGACTTATACAATGTTGAAGAAGATATTCAAAAGGCATTGCAGACTCGCGTAGCGCTTAAGTCTGGTGGTTATTTGATGATTGATCAAACCGAAGCAATGACCACGATTGATGTCAATACGGGTTCATACGTCGGCGGACGTAGCCTAGAAGATACTGTGTTCAAAACCAATATGGAAGCAACACAGGTCATTGCTCGTCAGTTACGTCTACGTAATTTGGGGGGCATTATCATCATTGACTTTATCGATATGCAGGAAGCTGTACATCGTGAAGAAGTGATGAAACAGTTTGAGAAAAATCTCGAACGTGATCATGCGAAAACCAAGATTACTCAAGTCTCTGAGCTTGGTTTGGTTGAAATGACTCGTAAACGTACTCGCGAATCACTCGAACATTTATTGTGTGAGTCATGCCCAACATGTCAGGGACGTGGATATGTCAAAACAGCAGAGACAGTATGTTACGAAATCTTTCGTGAAATACTAAGATATACCCGTGCTTATGAATCTCAGAGTGGCTTTACTGTTATTGCGCATCCATCTGTGATAGATCGGCTTTTAACGGCAGAAGCCCCAGCTGTGGCGGATTTAGAGCATTTCATTCATCGTGTGATTAAATTCCAAGTGGAAAATTTATATACTCAAGAGCAATACGATATCATTTTAAGCTAAAATTGTAACAGGATGTCGTTAAACAGTTGTTACATCTGAAATTTTACTTTCAGCGTTGATTTGACAATACTAAGACTAAAGGTAGCCAAAGACTTTCTCCCTTTAACAGTCTTAGCAAGTGAGGTCAATAATGAGCGTAAGTGAACAATTAATAACTCGTGGTATCAAACATGTATTGGAAAACCAACCTAAAAATACATGTGTAATGTTGGATGACAATGGTCAAGAAATTAAAATCACCAAAGATATGGTGGTGAATGTTTGTCATCAACTACTGAATAAATGTCGTAATGTTAAAAATTAAGAGGCTAAAATAAGCCTCTTATTTTTTTGTAGGATGTTTTATTTCAAAAGATCAAAAATTATAAAAATCTATAAAATAATATGCTCAATATTTATATTTAAAATTTAGCAAAATAAAAACAAAAGCCCTTATGAGGGCTTTTGCGTTTGGATGGATTCTTCAATTACATTGTTGGTTTTCAATGGAATTTCAACTGGAGTCTGTTCAGATACCTGTGCTTTTTGAGGAATTAACTGCTCAAACTTTTGGATTTCATTTTCTAAATGCGTCAATAAGTTTTGCAATTTAGGCAATGATTTACGGCAACCCGTTAATCCCACCTCCAATTTATCCAAATAACTGGTCATGGTGATGTTCAGTGCCTGTCCATCCAAAACAATAGATGCAGGGTAGAGTGCATCTAGTTTCGCACCATTCCAGTACAAAGGTTCACGAGGACCTGGTACATTGGAAATGATGACATTGAAAGCTTGGTGTTTTGGTAATAGCCCCGATGCAATATTGACTCCAGCAGCACCATATACAAAAGCACTGTAGTTTAAAATTTGATTTGAGGTCATGCGCTTAAAGCGATTTTTAGAGTTTTGCACGCTACGTTGAATGATCTCTAAACGCTCTAGAGGTTGCTCTTTATGAGTTCCTAAATTTGCCAAAATCATGGTGATACGGTTACTCATGTCTGAGTCGTCATCACGTAAGGATGCTGGAACCATTGCGATGAGTGGTTTCTTTGGCAAGGCATTTTGAGTAATCAGATAATCACGGAGTGCACCAGAACAAACAGCCAAGACAACATCGTTAATCGTTACACCCAGTGCTTTAGAAATATCTCTGAAACGATCTAGTTCAAAGGATTGAGCGGCAAAGCGGCGTGAAGAACTGACACGTTGGTTAAACAGACTGCTCGGTGCTTGGAAAGTTGAAACATAGTCAGGGTTTTTGCCCATTTCTTTGAAAATGGTCTGACACAATTCCTGAGTCACTTTCGGAGCCGCTTCAACTTGTCCTTTGAGACCTTCAAAAACTTTCTTGATTTTTCCTAATTTGGTTTCTTTTAAACGCTTGGCACGTTTACCTTCTACACACCAGGGTGGAATGATGGTCTTAGAATTTGAATCTTTAGAGAATGACTTTTCGAGTAAGCGCATACCTGCAACACCATCAATCATGGCATGATGGATTTTGAAATACATGGCAAAGCGATTGCCTTCAATCCCTTCGATGATATGACAAGTCCAAAGTGGTTTTGCACGATCAATCAAAGCACTGTGTTCTTGCGAAATATAGACCAATAATTCACGAATACGCCCTGGGTGTGGTAGGGCAATATGACGGAAGTGGTGGTCAATATCGAACTCTTCATCTTCATCCCAAAAAAAACCATTTAAGCGGTTATTAAAAGGTGGAACAGGAATAGATTTTGAATTACGAATATCAGCCACTAGGTCTTGAATAAATGTAGATGGGGCATGGTCTGGAATTTGGAATAAGAATAATCCCCCCACGTGCATTGGCTGTTGGCGTTTTTCTAAATTTAAGAAAATAAAATCGATCGGGTGTAATGGGCGCATAATTTTTGATGCCTCACTGCAAAAACTACAACAACTCATTCCTGAGTGTTGGATTGTTAGAATTATAAAACCTGATTGTAGTATAGATCTTTTTTATAGAGAAAATCCAAGCATTTTGATGAATGAATAGTACAAAAAAAGTCACTAAATTGAGTGACTTTTTTTTACCAAAAAAATTATTTTATTGGGCTGTTATTTTTTTAGGTTACCTGCATGTAAACCACATTCTTTGTGCGTTGCTTCTTCCCACCACCAGCGACCTTCACGTTCATGTTGGTTAGGTAAAACAGGACGTGTACATGGTTCACAGCCAATAGAAATATAACCTTTCTCATGCAGTGGGTTATACGGAATTTCCATCATACGAATATAGTTCCAAACATCCGCACTTGACCAATTTGCCAAAGGATTATATTTAATCAATTGTTTGCCTTCACCTGAAAAACCAACATCAGCTTGAACCACTGGAATTTCAGTACGTGTGCCTGGACTTTGATCTTTACGTTGACCCGTAATCCAACCATCTAAAGTGGCTAACTTTTTACGTAAGGGCTGAACTTTACGAATACCACAACATTCTTTATGGTCATCTTGATAAAAGCTAAACAAGCCTTTTTCATTCACTAACTTTTGTACGGCATCGGGTTCTGGAAAACAAATCTCAATCTGAATACCATAATGTTTACGTACAGTTTCAAGAAACTGATAAGTTTCTGCATGCAAACGCCCTGTATCCAAACTGAATACTCGAAAGGGCTTACCGAGATTGTGTGCCATATCGATTAGCACCACATCTTCTGCACCAGAAAATGAAATCGCAATTTCACCTTGTTGAGAAAGTGCTAGCTCTAAAATTTCAGAAGGGGATTTATCAGCATATTCTGCTGCAAGTGCATCTACTTGATCAATTGTAGGAATAACAGTCATTTGTTGCCTCTGGCTATAGCTTGAAGCTAGGTTTACTTAAAAGTCGTTAACACTTAAAAAGTATTTAAAAAATTAGTTCTCAAAAGATCTGTAAATTTAAGCATTTTGGCGAAAAATAAGCCAATACGACTTTGTATGTATAAATGCTTTTGAATGTCATGCTATTTTAAAGTAAATAAAATATGCTTCTTAGCAGATTTATGAAAATACTTATGAATTAAAAAGATTTAAGCAGAATCGAAATCTGCATTGATAAGTTTTCATTTGCTGAAGTATCAAAATCTTTCAGCATTTTTTTTAAACTTTAATGCTATGATACGCCAAAATTTACAACTAACATTTGGGAGAACCCATGGAAATCGTATGTCTTGATCTTGAGGGTGTTTTGGTTCCAGAAATCTGGATCAATTTTGCTAAAAAAACAGGGATCAAAGAATTAGAAGCAACAACTCGTGATATTCCTGACTACGATGTGTTGATGACTCAACGTTTAAATATCCTAAAACAACATGGTTTAGGTTTAAACGATATTCAAGCTGTGATTGCAGACATGGGGCCTTTTGAAGGTGCAAAAGAGTTTGTGGAATGGGTACGTACGCATTTCCAATTGATTATTCTTTCTGACACTTTCTATGAGTTTGCTCATCCTTTGATGCAACAACTGGGTTGGCCAACCATTTTCTGTCACAAGTTAGAAACTGATGAAAATGGCATGATTACTGCGTATAAATTGCGTCAGCCTGATCAAAAGCGTGAAGCTGTGAAAGCACTTCATGGTTTGAATTATCGCGTGATTGCAGCAGGTGATTCGTATAACGATACAACAATGTTGGGTGAAGCTGACAAAGGTTTCTTGTTTGATGCACCTGAAAATGTGATTCGTGAATTCCCTCAATTCCCACCGATTCATGGTTATGCAGAGTTGAAAGAAGCGATCCGTAATGCTTCTGTACGTGATATTCCAGCTTAATTTTACTTGCTGAAATTTGTTGGATGAAAAAGGCGCTGAGGCGTCTTTTTTTATGTTGTTAATATTTCTGAAACAGTAAATATATTTTAAATTGGCACAGCCTCGCTTGCCTTTTTAAATTTAGATTCATTTGTGTAGGCGATGCCTCCCTTTTGAGGGATCAAAAGTGACAAAAATCCTTTGTTGGGTAATGAGAAGCAAGGCTTCGCAAGTGTTCTGAACCCCGACCCAACGGCGACATCCATGTCGCCTGACGCGATAGCACCGCTGGTTTTAAAATTCCTATCAGTAATAGTTTCTTGACAGTTATTCAGCTAGATTTAAAGAATTGACACTTTTGGACGATAGAGTATTTGAATTTATTATGTGAAGCCTTGAATGATGAAAATTAGCGAATAATTATCTTACAACGCCCCTTTAATTAAAGGATAAGCATTATTCAGTAAAATTTTCTGTGCTGTTGCATTGGGATGGACTAAATCTTTTTGCATCAGGTTTTTATGACCTGCCACGCCTTCCATAAAAAATGGATGCATTTTCACTTTATATTGCTGACTTAAAATCTTGTAATTATTTTCAAAAGCCGTGCTATAGGCTGTGCCGTAGTTTGGTGGAATCTTCATTCCCAGTAAAACTACCGTTGCCTTACTTTTCTGACTTTGTTGGATCAATTGCGCCAAATTCTTTTGAATCATTTGTGGTGGCTGACCACGTAAGCCATCATTTCCGCCCAGTTCGATGACAACGACATTCGGCTTATGGGTCTGCAATAATTTAGGTAAACGTGCCAAAGCACCACTGGTGGTTTCTCCACTCACACTGGCATTCACGACTTTATGTTGTTTGGGAAAGTCTTGATTGAGTCGTAATTGTAATAAATTCACCCAACCCTGTTGTGGTGTGATGCCATAACCTGCACTTAAACTATCGCCCACGATCATGATGGTTTTTGCAAAACTACTAATCGGCAATAGACAGATCGTGCTAAAGAATAAACAATGAGGGAGTTTTTTCATCATTTTAAAATTTAACGATTTTTTGATTTGCATATAGGGTACTTTATGATGTCTAAGGTTCAGAATGATTCGGTTTCTCCCATCATGCCACAAGTGATAATTTCTGCACAGCAACTGACACAAAAGATTGAACTCCCACATCAAACACTTACAATTTTTGAAAATCTAAATTTAGAAATTCAGGCAGGGGAACAGGTTGCGATTACAGGACGTTCAGGCTCAGGAAAATCAACATTATTAGGCATCCTAGCGACTTTGGATCAAGCCAGTGCAGGGAAGTTAACGGTATGTGGTGAGTCTGTTGAACATTTAAATGAAGAGCAAAGAGCGTTGGTTCGGTTAAAACATATTGGTTTTGTATTTCAGTCTTTTCAATTGTTGACACATTTATCTGCACTTGAAAATGTCATGCTGCCTTTACGCTTACAAAAAGATTTTAACTATGCTGTTGCTGAACAAAAAGCATTGGCTCTGCTCGCTAAAGTAGGTCTAGAGCGCCAAAGTCAACAGACCCCAAAAGTATTATCAGGGGGTGAACAGCAACGTGTTGCGATTGCGCGTGCATTGATTTCTGATCCAAAAATTATTTTTGCTGATGAACCAACAGGGAATTTAGACAGTCATACCGCACATGAAATTGAACAGCTATTATTCGACTTAAATCGTGAAATGGGCACAACACTTGTACTCGTGACACATGATCCTGCTTTGGCAGCACAATGCCAACGCCATTATGAGTTAAAAGAAGGGCAACTCATTGAACATTTACATCAAACTCAGCCAGAGGGTGTGTAATGTTCAATTTATTCAAACCATTATTGAGGCAAAGTTTTGCCAATTCAGGGATTTATTTACTGATTGTAGCCATGTGTTTAGCGATCAGTGCTACGACTGCATTGAAATTTAGCAATGACCAAGTGCAGCAAGCTGTGACCTTGCAAGCTGCCAAGATGCAAGCTGCTGATTTAGTTCTGAGTGATACCAATTCCATTGATTCAAAATGGATTCAATCTGCAAATGAATTAAAGCTCAAACAGTCCCATGTCACCATGTTTGGTTCAATGGCATCAACGCATGATCAATTTGTCATGGTGAATGTCAAAGCGATTGATACATTATTTCCACTGCGCGGTGATTTAAAAATTCAGCCTACGCAAAAATTGCAAAGTGGTGGAATTTGGTTAAGCAGACGTGCGCAAGAATTACTCAAATTAAATATCGGTGATAATGTACAACTGGCTGATGGTCAATTCAAAGTCACTGGAATTATCGAACATGATTCCAATCAAGAATTAGGATTTTCGGCATTTTCTCCAACCGTTATCATTTCGCAAGCGGATGTGGCTAAAACCAATGCAATTCAAGTGGGAAGTCGTATTGATTACCGTCTGCTTTTGGCAGGAGAGCCTCAATCTATTGAAAAATTTCAGCAAATTTATAAGATAGAGATTGAAACTGAAAAGCAAAAATATGCCAAAGCAAATGACCAAAAATCTGATCAGGATTCAGCTACAGATCAATCTGTTCAAGCCATGTCGAATGAAGAGCAAAGCTTCGATCAACAAAGCAATTTAAAGCTACGCAGTGCCGATGAGGGCAATTCGCGTTTAATTAAGCCGATAGAAAATTTAGATACTTTTCTACAACTTGCCAATATTTTGACGATTTTACTGTGTGGTTTAGCGATAGCCTTGACCAGTCAGCGTTATGTGCAACAAAACCAAGATCATATTGCTTTGATGCGTTGTATGGGGGCAAGTAAATCTCAGATTCTGCAAACCTATTTAGCACTATTGGCTGTCGTGAGCGTGATTGCGATTGTGATCGGTAGTGGTTTGGGCATGATATTGGGCTATGCGCTTTTGCAACTGATGTTACAGATGATCCCGAATCTAGAACTGCAATTCTCAATGTTTGAAATGTTGCTTGGCCCTTTACCAATTGCCATTTTTACCAGTGCCATTGTTTTGATCGGTTTTATTCTGCCGAGTTTGTGGCAATTGTTAAATACGCCTCCAATTCGTGTGATTCGTCAACAACAGAAATCTGCCCGTTCAATGGTGTGGATGATGTCTTTTGGCATATTAAGTCTGATCATTTTTAGTTTGGTATTGACTGAAAATATTGTACTGACTGGATTGGTCATGGGTGCGGTCATTGTACTCACGGCAGTGCTTTATGCACTGGTTTGGTCGATTTTGAAATTGCTTAAATCCCTGCGCAATCAATTGTCTAGTTATGTACGCTCGCCTTCACAAACAGCATTGCAAATTACTGCATTGGCATTGGGTCTAAGTTTGATTACGGTTTTAGCCGTGTTACGTACTGATTTGCTGGAGCGTTGGCAACAGCAATTGCCTAAGGGAACACCGAATCAATTCATTTATGGTTTACCTCCATTTGAGTTAGAAGCTTTTAAGCAACAGTTGGCGCAACGACATTGGAAAAGTACGCCTTTATATCCAAATATCAAAGGGCGCTTAATTGCGAAAAATGATCAGCCTTTTTCAGCGCAATTGTTAAAGGAAAATAATTCTTTACGCCGTGAATTAAATTTGACTCAAACAGATCACTATCCGCAAGATAATGTGATTGTATCGGGTCAAGCTAAACTAACTAAAGTTGGGCAAGTTTCAGTTGAAGCAAAACTTGCGGATGAATTAGGTATCAAAATTGGTGATCAACTGACGTTTAGTTTGCCAGAGGGACAATTAAAAGCTGAAGTTGTTAATTTACGTACTGTTGAATGGCAAAGTTTTAGTCCGAATTTTTTCTTTATTTTTACCCCAAAGACTTTGGATGAAAATGCAGGGAGTTATCTCGGTAGTTTTTACGTGCCAGCGACTGAAAAAACCAAAATGGTCAGTTTGATTCAGCAATTTTCCAATACTGTATTTATTGATGTGTCTTTGATTTTTGATGAGATTAAACGTCTTGTGAGTGTCCTCGTACAAATCATTACGGTGCTTGCTGTATTAGTGAGTTTGTCTGGTTTTCTTGTGTTGATTGCATGTATCAATTTACTGATGGATGAACGGAAACGTGAAGTGGCGTTATTACGTTCTTTGGGCAGTTCGAAGCGTCAACTCAAAAATATGATGATGCTTGAAATCGGTTTTATTGGATTATTGGCAGGGATTGTGTCATGTATTTTTGCGGAAGTGATTAGTGCGATTGCGAGTTATCGGATGGATATGGTGGTGCAATTGCATTGGGAAATTTGGTTGATTTTACCGTTGGTTATGGCGGTGCTATGTGCATTGATTGGGCGTTATCGTTTGAGTTATTTATCTGATATTCCACCTTTGCAAAGTTTGAGGGAATTGAGTTAATTCACTTGGATTTAATAGTCATGTAAATATACAAACTGGATGAACGATATCAATAACGAGCGCTGTTAGTGATTTCAATATTGTTGGTGCTATCACGTTTGGCGACATGGATGTCGCCGTTGGGTCGGGTTCAGGTCACTTGCGAAGCCTTGCTTCTCATTACCCGACAAAGGATTTTTGTCCCTCTTACGGAATATATTCCTCATCCTTCAAAAGGGAGGCATCGCCTACGCAAATTAATTAAACTTTGTAAAGCAAGTGGGGCTATGCTGTTTCAAGAACAATACTTGATTTATTTTTTAATGATTAACTCTGATTTAATTTTTATAAGTTTCAAAATGTTAGGTTTTGGGTAATGAGTATTCATGATGCTTTAGCCATTTTTTCTTTTTTTAAACCAAAGATAAATCAAAAATAAGGTAACGATTGCAACAATCACATAGCCAACATTGCTAAAAATTTGCTGCATCAGTGCAGTATTGTTCCCAAAGTAATACCCGACGGTTGCTAAAAAAGTCGTCCAAATCACCGTGCCAAGCGTACTATAAGTCATGAATTTCCAAAAAGGCATATGGCTCATTCCCGCAGGAATACTAATCAACGATCGAACGGCGGGAATCATCCGTCCAAAGAAAACCACACGGTGCCCATATTTTTCAAACCAATCTAGGGCTTTTTTAACGTCATCTGTTTTTATAAAGAGATATTTTCCGTACTGATTAACCCAACGGAACAAGGCATCATGAGATATTTTACGCCCGATCCAATACAGTGTAGCTGCTGCAATCAAAGAACCAAGACTACCTGCAACGATGACACCGATTAGACTGAGTTGTCCTTGTGCAGCGGTAAAACCAGCAGAGGGCATGATCACTTCTGAGGGAATAGGCGGAAAAACATTATCAAGAAACATGAGTAAGGCAATACCGAGGTAGCCTAATTGCTCCATGATGTTAATAATCCATTCACTCATTGCTGTGTCGATATAATTGAAAGAATAAATATTATTTTTTATAGACTTAAAAAGATAGTAGCAATTTGTAGAGTTAAAAAAACCGCAGATTTATTCTACGGTTTTTATGAGTATTTTGTATTCAGCCAGATTATAGACGCTTACGTTTAGCCGCTGTAATTTGTGACTGACGCATACGGAAACCTTCTTTTTGCTTTTCAGAAGTTTTATCGATGCAGTATTTACAAGACACGCCATGCTCATAGCTTGGTAAAGCCACTTCTTCAGGAACTAAAGGCCAGCCACATGCGTGACATTTGGTATTTTCGCCTTCTTCCATCCCATGAGTCACCGCAGTACGACCATCAAAGACGAAACATTCACCTTCCCACATGCTTTCATCAGCAGGAGTTTCTTCGAGGTATTTTAAAATACCGCCTTTCAAGTGATAAACCTCATTGAAACCTTCTTGAAGAAGTAATGAAGTTGATTTTTCACAACGGATACCACCAGTACAGAACATCGCAATTTTCTTATCTTTATGCTGTTCTAACTCTTTTTTCACGTAATCTGGAAATTCACGGAAAGTTTCAGTTTTAGGATCAATTGCACCCTTAAACGTACCTGCTTTATATTCATAATCATTACGTGTATCGATCAAGATTACATCATCACGTGCGATTAACTCATTCCATTCTTTAGGATCAAGATAGTGTCCAACCAAGTCACGTGGTTTAACTTCAACACCTAAAGTGACGATTTCTTTTTTATGTTTAATCTTCATTTTACGGAACGGTTTTTCTTCACTGTGCGATTCTTTATATTCCATCGCTGTGAAGCCTTCGTCTAAAAGGAATTGATGAATCACATCAATCGCTTTACGATCACCTGCAACTGTTCCGTTAATACCTTCATCTGCAACAATTAGAGTACCACATAGGTTGATGGTTTTTACCAAGTCTAAAAGACGTTGTTGAAGATCGGCAGAATCTTGAACTTCTTTGAATTGATAAAGTGCGGCAACAACCCAACCAGAGGTCGCTTGCTGTTCTACAGGTGCAAGCTGTTCTACAGTAGCGTTCATGGAGTACTCCAAATGTGTAAATATAGGATAAAATTTAAGGCGCATATTTTAACGTGATTTAGTTGAATAAGCGAGAAATCCATATATTGTGTAGTGTTTTTTTATTCCATGTGAAAATTATGGATTTTTATACTAAATATAGTGCTTTAAAATATCATACATACAATATATAGTGTGATACACACATTACGATGCCATAGAAAATGGTAAAATCTGTTTATTTAAGGAGTTTATTTTGAGCAACGAACGTCGAATACCTACGTTAACACCATGCGCTGGTCGTTGTTCAACGGTATTTGGTGATGCTGTATGTCGTGGTTGTCGTCGTTTTAACCATGAAGTGATTCAATGGAATACCTATAATGCGGAGCAGCGACTAGCGGTTTGGAAGCGTTTGGATGCACAGCTTGATCAAATCTTAGTGCCATTATTACCATTTGCAGATTTAAAACATATCGAAGGTTTTATTCAAGGTAAACGTGTTCGTGTTTTAGACACAGCCTCGAAAGGACGTAAGTTGTATCATGCTTTAAAAATTTGTGAAAAGAATAAAAATTTAGCAGATGAAAGTGGTTTAGGCATTCAACCTAAGCAAGTTAAACCATTGTGGAATGAATTTGAACGCCGTGTTCTGGCATTGGCAAAAGCAAGTTACGATTTTGCTTGGTTACGTGCCGATGGTATTCGTCAAAGTATTTTACATTTGGAAGATGTTGAATAAGGGGTTATTCCTATTCATATCACTCAAGGCTTCGAATAATAAATGCACGTTGTTGCGATGCAATGTCTGGGTTAAAGCCTTCAACTAAAAAACGGCTCATAAGACCTTCAATCAAAAGATAAATTAGTTCACCAATGGCTGGATTTGAGCTGATTGAATCTGCATAGTGATGGATTAATCCTCTTAACCATATCTTATGCTCAATAGATATATTTTTAATATCTAGATCTTCTGTATTTGATTCAGCAACCGCACGTACAAATAAACAGCCTTTAAAATCATCAGTTTGAAACCAATTTATATGCCAATCAAAAATTTTCTTGATGGCTTCAATATCCTGCGATGTTCCGACATATTCGGTCAGACTCTCTCTAAAATTTTGGTCACGTTGTTTTAAGACTTCATTGATCAATTGTTGCTTATTTTTAAAATAGGTGTACATGGTCGTTTTCGAACAACCAGATTGATCGCGGATGAGATCGACACCAACACCAGTAAAACTATATTGGTTAAAAAGCATTTCCGCGGTGGTTAAAATTTTATGGGCTGATTTTGACATAAATGAAATACATAAATGGATTTAAAAAAATATTGCAAATAGTACAGACCTGTACTATTTTTATTTTAGCGCGCTAATTCGCATAAATCAATCTATTCATTCAGATGTAGGAATTACTCATGTCGATCTTATTTGGTAAAGAAAAATTAGCTCCACGACCCAGAAATTTGGAGATTATACGTGCTCTTGTTGGTGGTGCAGTTAGTATATTTATTTTATTGGTACTGAGTAAGCTCTCACATAATCCATGGATTATGGCACCGTTTGGAGCAAGTTGCGTCATTCTCTATGCTGTTTCTCAGTCGCCTTTGGCACAACCACGCAATGTGATTTTTGGGCATTTCATCTCAGCACTGGTAGGTTTATGCTTTTTGAAATGGTTTGGTGTTCATGATTTAAGCATTGCCTTTTCAGTCGGTGTGGCAATTGCTTTAATGATGTATTTTCGCTGTGTACATCCGCCTGCAGGGGCGAATCCATTGGTGATTTTATTAACAGCTCAAACGATTCATTATGAATGGTCGTTTTTACTCTTTCCCGTGCTTACTGGTGCAATTGCTTTAGTCATCGTTGCTTATGTTGTAAATAATTTTAAATCTACGCAAAAATGGCCGAGTTATGGTTTGGCTATTTTCGGTAGTAAGAATTAAAGGGTTTTATAAGGCTAAAAACTTCCCTCATCCTAACCTTCTCCCAAAGGGAGAAGGAACTTCCAGGATATAAACTACTTTGTAGCGATTCAAAACATTGATTTTAAAATTATGGTTTAAACATTATGTGTTAAACGGTACTGAACCAGTTCTTCAATGGTAATTAAAGTCAAATTATGAGTTTGCGCATAAGAAAGGACTTGAATACCTGAAGCCATTGTCCCGTCAGGATTGGTGACTTCACACAGTACACCAGCGGGTTTTAAACCTGCTAAACGAGCAAGATCAATCGAACCTTCAGTATGACCACGGCGGTTGAGCACACCGCCACTACGACCACGTAAAGGGAACACATGTCCTGGACGATTTAGATTACTGGCAACAGCGCCATCTTTGATTGCAGCATGAATCGTTGTAGTACGGTCTTTGGCTGAAACACCAGTGGTTACACCTTCAGCTGCCTCAATGGTGATGGTAAATGCGGTTTTAAATTGACTTGAGTTATCTTGAACCATCGGAGGTAAAGCAAGGTGATCAGCAAGCTCGTCAGTCAAGGTTAAACACACAATCCCAGAACCATCACGGATCATACGTGCCATGGTTTCGACATTGAGGGTTTCTGCTGCAACGATCAAATCTGCTTCATTTTCACGATCAAAATCGTCCATGACCAAGACTGGTTTGCCTTGGCGCATATCTTCTAAAGCTTGTTGAATACGTTGTTCTGCAGGGGAAAGTGCGGAAAAGAAAATTTCTGGTTGAATTAAACTAGACATTGAAACGCTCTCGTAAAAATTAAATACGGTTGAACATTTCAGGACATGTGAAATAGTGGCGTTACAAAACATGTTCCAATACATAGCATTGGAATTTTTACTGTGACGTCGTCTTCTTTCATCCGGACTATACCGTCGGCTTTGGAATCTCACCAAATCTGCGAATCACTGTAGCAGTGATAGGCTCGTGGGCTATTGAAAGACCAAGGTTGAATGATCATTTCAAATTACCACCGGTGGGGAATTGCACCCCGCCCTGAAGCGATGTAGGATCATTATAGACACATTTTTTAAAAATAATGCATTTTTATTTAGAATGATCAGTACTATAGATAGAACAATCTATGCTAAAGCGCAGTGTATAAAAATGTTGAATAATCAAGAATAAAGGTGAGGTATAGGTATTGATCAGGATTCAACAGGAAGTATTCTCATGGCAGGATCAAAAATTTGTTCAGCATTTACAAATTTTTGGTTTTAGTTTAATTGCAATTAGCATTTTATATCTGGTTGCTGCAAATTGGTTTATGTTACCGCAGTTCATACAGTTGGTGACTCCGCAACTTTTATTACTATTGAGCGCGCTATCTAGTGTTTTTCTAGTCAAAAATGATTCATTAATCCAGTGTTTACATGCGATTTGTGGCTTGATGATCGGGCTAAGTTTGGCTGTCATTGGACAAATTTATCAAACAGGTGCAGACAGTTATTTGTTGTTCTTGATCTGGTCAGTCTTACTGCTGCCTTGGTTATATCGTTCCAATATTGGCATCTTTTTGATGCTGTGTATTGTCAGTCAGATTGCTTTATTTTTGTTTTTTAAACAAACCTTTTGGGGAGATGAATATCCTACAGTTTTTCTACTGTGCATTCACTTCTATGCCTTATTACAGTTTTTATTCTGTATTCGATATTATCCAAAATTAAAATATTTATTTATCACGTATTTTGCCGTACTTTCCGTGTGGAGCATGCTGACGTTCTTATATATGGATAAAGGCTGGGTCTACTTTATTTGCTCATTGAGCTTACTCAGTATCGCATTCGTTTATTTTTATAAGAAAAATGATCAATTGTGCAGTGTATTATCCGCTGTTGCTTTAGGCATTACATTCACCTTAATCATTGTGAAATGGCTCGATACGTTGTTTAGACAATCTGAAATTATGGGCTTGTTGATCATTGCGGTGATTATTTTCGCATGGTTTGCATTGATCACTTTTTTACTGATTAAGTTAATTCCAAACAGCCGTTTTAATAATATTCCTTTGGCTGTTGGTGCGTGGATTTCTGGGATTGTGCTGTCTTCATTGATGCTGACATTTTGGGATAATTTCTCCTTAATTATGGGCATTGTTTTTGTCGCTTTTGCTGCCTATATATTGAAAATAAAGCAAAATCTCTTTTTAAGACAACTGGCTTACTGCTTATTTGTTGCAGGGCTGGTCGCGATCCTGTTTCATACTTATGATTTAATAGAAGAAGTCTATCCACTATTATTGATTCAAATTATTGCTTTAGTCTTGGCATATTGGGTCAGAACTCACTGGTTCTTTGTTTTTGTTCAGTTATTGGCACTCTATGCTTTAGGTGTTGCCATGATCTGGCAGGACAACGCAGTACATTTCTGGGTAGGAAATGTTGAAAATTTTGCTTATCTGACGCTGCTGACTTATGTTTTTTATATGGGGCTGTTGTGGATTCAAAAGATTCAACCGCAACAATATCAAAGAAGTTTAATGCTTTCGAATTTGGCAATGACCATTTTCGTTGTCGGTTTTTATGCTTTTTTAGGGAAAAGTGAATTCGTTGATATTCATCCCATTCCTGTACTCACGTATGGTCTGCCGATTGTATGGTGTGTCTGCTTTATATTTCTACATATTCACAATCAATTTAATCTTTTAGCGCAAGGCGTTCTGGCAGTTTTCGGCGCTGTGCTTATTTATTATGGTTATTTTGAAATATTCATTGTTTTAGCTGTATTTTCATGGGCTTTGATGAAAAAGGATAAAGTGACTTATGCTTTTGCTTTATTGGCATTCATCATCATTTTGTGGTGTTTATATTATTCATTAGACCTTACATTCCTCGTTAAAAGCCTAAGTATTTTTATTTCGGGTACAAGCTTGCTCTTGCTGAGTCTATGTTTAATGCGTTTTAAAAATAAAGCGGGGATAGCACAATGAAAAAAAATATCCCTATCGTTCTCGCCATGTTGAGTGTGGTATTTTTTCTCGGATTGATCCTGAAAAATGAGCAACATTTAAGACACAGTGACAGTATTTTTATTCGACTTGCACCTGTAGATCCACGTTCTCTGATTCAAGGGGATTATATGGTACTCAATTACGATTTAAGTTTTGCTGGGCTTCCTGTGCAAAATAGTCAGATTGATATTCCCACGAGTGATACTGTGATTCAAAATAAGCCTAAGTTGATGGCTTATGTAGTATTGGATGATCAGCGACGTGTGGTGAAAACTGGCTTTGATCCACGGTTATTGGACATGTATCCCAAGTTTAGTCATCGTATCGTGCTAAAAAATCCAGATAATCGTTTAAATGCTTTGTATCCTGCATCGAATAGCTTTTTATTCGCCGAGGGATTGGCTGAGTGCTATCAAGCTGCACAATATGCTGAATTTAAAGTCGATGAAAAGGGCAATCCTTTACTTGCTTCATTGCGTGGGGAAGATTTAAAAGATCTAGCCTGTGAAGATCGCAAAAAATGGTGGCGTTGAGTTTTAATTTTTTAAATGAGCCCCTATTATTTTAAAAATGATATAAATTTTTTAACCCCGTAATTCAAAGCAGTATTGCACTGTGATTCTTTTATAAAAATGAGCCTACATGAGAAAAAATATTAAATATTTTATTTTTACATTGCTTTTAGTTGGAGTGGGGGCAAGTGCTCATCCTGTTCTTGCTGCGACAGACTCCGATCTTAATGGTTTATGGGAGGAAACAGTACTTGATCATGAGTATGATGAGGATACAAAAGATATTTTTTATATTTCAAAATTTAGAGATAAATTGTTGATTAATGCCGTGAATTATCCTGATTTTGCTGTTGGACAAGTAAAACGAAATGGCAGTAAATTAACTTTTACAATGGCAAATTTTACTGATCGAAATGAAACTTATGTGCTGAATTATGAGTGTCAAGAAATTGTGCGGGGAAAACAGTTAAAATGTAAGTTCACTAATCAAAATCAAGAGGTTGAACCAGAAATTATTTGGAAAAAACAGAATATTGATCGTGAAATTCAAATGCAGTAAACATGAGAGATATCAGTTTTAGAGCGAATTTAAATAAAAAAACCCGCATTAGCGGGTTTTTTTAGAATCTTTGAGTACTGTGCTAATTAAGCCACTTGAACAGGAATACAGTTCGCTGTGTGATTCACAGTATTGTCTGGATTTGCATACACAAGACGTGGTTTATGTGCATCTGCTTCAGCATTGGTAAAGTCACCAAATGTTGCAATAATCATCAGATCACCAACATCCGCTTGAAGTGCAGCGCCACCATTGACAGAAATGATGCCTGAACCTTCTTCACCACGAATCGCATAAGTTGTGAAGCGCTTGCCATTGGTCACATTCCACATGTGAATTTCTTCGTATTCGCGGATACCTGCTAAATCTAAAAGGATACCGTCGATTGCACAAGAACCTTCATAATGGAGTTCTGCTTGTGTAACCACACAACGGTGGATTTTTGCTTTTAATAAACGAGATAGCATGATTTGCGTCTCCAGAAATAGCCCTTACGATTGTTATCTTGTGATGAATCAACAATTTTCAATAGGCGGGATACATTTGAAAGCGCATTTTGCTCTTAAAAATGAATCATGGCAAGAAAAATTGTTTAACAAGGAATATAAATTATTATTGGAAATTATGGTTTATAAGCATTGATTTGATTCATCGCTTGTTGAATCTCACCATTAACCAATAATTTAGTTCGCCCTAAAGCATGATGAATTGCATCATCCATCAAAGTCTGTTCACTGCTTGGCGCTTTGCCCAAAACATGTCCAGAAACTTTTTCTTTAGAACCAGGATGACCAATACCAATGCGTAAACGATGAAAATTAGCGCCGATATGTGGAACAATGTCGCGTAGACCGTTGTGACCACCATGACCACCGCCTGTTTTTAAACGAATGACGCCAGGATCCATATCCAGTTCATCATGAGCAATCAGAATTTCTTCAGGCTTAATTTGATAGAATTTTGCGAAAGGAACAACACTTTGACCAGAAAGGTTCATAAAGGTTGTCGGTAATAAAAGACGAACGTCTTGACCTTCGATATTACCACGACCACTAATTCCTTTGTATTTAGAATCAGTTTTTAAATGGATGCCATATTGTTCTGCAAGGCGTTCTACGAACCAGAAGCCTGCATTATGGCGGGTTTGGGCATATTCAGAACCTGGATTACCCAAACCAACAATCAGTGAAAGTTTACTCACTCATTTACACCATTGAACACTTATGCGCGTTTGAAGTCAGCGTGCATAGGTGTGTTTTTAGAAGGGTGACGTTGTAAAGCTTGGATTTTAACGCTTTCAACTTTACCTTCGATGTTGATTTCAACAACTTCTTCAAAGAAAGCATTGCTTTCTAAAGCTTTAACAAGCTCACGAAGTTCTAAAGTTACAGCAACAGGAGCAGCTTCACCACCGTAGATGATCGCTGGTACTTTGTTTTGAAGACGAAGGCGGCGGCTCGAACCTTTCCCTTGAACTGCTTCTTCACGTGCTACTGCATTTAATACGAAGTTTGCCATGATAGACATTCCTAATTTAAGTTTAATTGACTAGACCTTCGACCAGTCTAGTGATAGAAAACCCCACCAAAAGGCAGGGCTTTGAAATTCAGCGCTATATTATAGATAAGAATCGAACATTGCGCTAATAGATTCTTCGTTGTTAATACGACGAATTGTTTCAGCAACCATACTTGCTACTGAAACTTGGCGAATCTTACCAAGTTTTAATGCTTCATCTGAAAGTGGAATGGTGTCAGTAACAACCAATTCATCAATCACAGAGTTGCTTAAATTTTCTAGTGCTTTACCTGAAAGTACTGGGTGTGTTGCATAAGCGACAACTTTACGCGCACCGAATTTTTTCAATGCATCAGCAGCTTTACACAATGTACCAGCTGTATCAACCATATCATCGACGATGACACAATCACGATCTTTCACATCACCAATCAAATGCATCACTTGTGATTCATTCGCTTTTTGACGACGTTTATCAATGATTGCAAGGTCAATATCACCCATTTGTTTAGCAACAGCACGTGCACGAACTACACCACCAACGTCAGGTGAAACCACCATCAAGTTGTCATGTGATTGTTGACGTAAGTCAGCAAGTAATGCAGGAGTACCGTAGATGTTGTCTACAGGGATATCGAAGAAACCTTGGATTTGGTCAGCGTGCAAGTCGATCATCACAACACGGTCAATTCCTACAGTTGTTAGCATATCTGCAACAACTTTAGCAGTAATTGGAACACGAGTTGAACGAGGACGACGGTCTTGACGTGCATAACCGAAGTAAGGAATCACAGCAGTAATACGACCAGCACTTGCACGACGCAAAGCGTCAGCCATTACTAAGATTTCCATGAGGTTATCATTGGTAGGGGCACAAGTAGGTTGTACGATAAATACGTCTTTACCACGTACGTTTTCAGTAATTTCAACAGTGATTTCACCGTCAGAAAATTTACCTACAGCGGCAGCACCCAGAGGGATATGCAAATGGCTAACGACTTTTTGGGCGAATTGTGGATGCGCAGTTCCACTAAAAACGACAAGATTGGGCATGAAGCACCCTTGGCGGTTGGCAGATTTAAAAATAGATGGCAGGGGCGGCTGGATTCGAACCAACGGATGCCGAGATCAAAACCCGGTGCCTTACCACTTGGCGACGCCCCTAATGCGGCAGAATTTTAGTATTTTTACATGTTTATGTCAAGGTAAATTGACTGAAAATGTAAATTACCATGTTCTGTCTTTTTTGAAAATAGATGGCAGGGGCGGCTGGATTCGAACCAACGGATGCCGAGATCAAAACCCGGTGCCTTACCACTTGGCGACGCCCCTAAAACGATGTGTTGTTCGATGTATAAGTAATGGCAGGGGCGGCTGGATTCGAACCAACGGATGCCGAGATCAAAACCCGGTGCCTTACCACTTGGCGACGCCCCTATTACTTAGATGAACAAACATCTTACAGATGAAAATGATGGCAGGGGCGGCTGGATTCGAACCAACGGATGCCGAGATCAAAACCCGGTGCCTTACCACTTGGCGACGCCCCTATCATTACACTTTAAAATGAACTAAAGGTGATTCATTTAAACTGTTCACAATGTAAGCTTTACACGGTGAATGTTTTAAAATTTCATCTACATTCATTTGTTCAGTGATTTCAACAAAAACACAAGCACCTGTACCTGTAAGCTTTGCTGTACCGAACTGATCTAAATACTGCATGGCTTCATCGACTTCAGGATATAGGCTTCTTGCCAGAGGCTCAAAGTTATTTCCAAAATCAGATGGCTTTAGCTGATAGGCGCAAAATTTAGTAGGCTTCGTATCTCTTGTCAATGTTTTTTGTGAAAATAGTAGCTGAGTGCTGATAAAACAGTCAGGTTTTAACACAATGTATTGTTTTTGATCTAAGTCTATGAATGTTAAGTGTTCGCCAATGCCTTCCGCCCAAGCATTTCGACCATGCACAAAGATTGGAACATCTGCACCTAATTGAACACCGAGTTCTGCCAATTGATCAATTGTTAAACCACACTGCCAAAGTTGATTGACCACGATCAACGTGGTCGCAGCATTGGATGAGCCACCGCCTAAACCTGCACCCATTGGAATGGTTTTTTCGATTCTAATTTTTAAGCCCGTTATTGCTTTGGCAAAAGGTTTTAAAATTTGTGTGGCTTTATAGATTAAGTTTTGTTCAATATCGACACTATTCAATCCATCAATTGAAAACTGATGATCTTCTGTTTGCGTAAACTCCAACCAATCATACAAATCGATCAGTTGGAAAATGCTTTGCAACTCGTGATAACCATTGTCACGACGACCAGTAATGTGCAAAAACAGATTAAGTTTTGCAGGCGAGGGTACACGAATCATAGCTTTCATTGTCTAAATTGAATTCAATACTTAACGATTTTGAATCACCATTGTAATACGATTTTCTTGATTATTTTCCAATGTTTGTTTCAAAATCAATTTATTGGGGAGTGTTGCCTTATCGTTATAGCTGAAATCTACCACCCAACCATCTTCAACCAATTGTGCAATCCGTTGTGAAGTATCACGTTGAATTTGGGCATTTTCAGTTGCAGGGAATGCCTGTACCCAATTGATAATATGAGTAATGGGTGCAACCCAACCTGTGGCTTTTTCAAGTAATTCTTCTGGATTTTCAGCGCTAATTAAACCTGTTTTGGCACTATTTAGCGTGACCTCACCAGATTTTCCTTCGATGATGGTTTTTCCAATTCCGAGGATACCGTTCAGTTGAATATTGAAACTCTCTTGGTCTTGAGACCATGTATAGAATGCGCTGCCCGATTGTTTGGGGGTTTTCACTCCAATTTTACCTTGTAAATCAAATTGATTACTTGGTTTTTGAAGTGATGGTGTGCTTTCTGTTGGTGCTTCAACAGTCGTTGTCGTTTGAGTAGGTTTAACAACTTGTTGGCAGCCTGCGAAACTCAGTGTTGCTGTCGCTGTCAGGATGAAAATAAGCTTTTGAATATGACGCATACCCGTAATTAACTCTTTTTAATCTGTGGCGGTAATATTAATGAATCTAATTGATTTAATTGCGGATCATTTGGATGATTTTGTTTGAGTTGTTGTAACACTTCATTAAATTCTGGCAATGCACCTTGCATATACAGTGCTTTTGCATAGCGCACGCCAATATTGACGCTGTGACTCAAGCTGTAAGCTTTACTCAGAATATTTGATGCTGCATCAAAGTCATTTTGTAAGAAGGTAATATAACCAAGCGTATCTAAGATCGAAGCTTGGTCTGGTGCGTACTCCAAAGCATGTTCTGCATAGCTTCGTGCCTCACCTAAGCGTCTGTTCTGTAAAGCCAATGTATAGGCGTAGGCATTGAGGTAAGCAGGATTGTTTGGTTCAATATTTAATAGCTGTTTCAATGCTTTATCGAGTTGATCACGATCTTCAAAAGGATCAAGCAATAATACTTCTGAGTAAAGTAGTTCTGGATCATCGGGAAGATTTTTAACTGCTTCTTTGAGTAGACGCAATGCGGCTTTTTTATTGTCCATGCGCTTTAAAATTTCAGCCTGAGCTTGGTATAAAAAACTCGCATGTTGCGGATAATTCACACGTTCTTGAGTGAGAAAACGCAAAGCATCATTCATTTTGTTTTGGCGATCATAAATTGAAATTAGGTTACGCCTAGAAACTGTATATAAGTTTCCATCGACCAAACGATAATAAGCTTTGGCTGTTTCATCATTTTGCTTACGTTCAGCATTGACTGCTAAATAATAATAGGCTTCATTTTGGTAGCGTGATGAGTAACGAAGTTCGACTAAATATTGTTCAGCTTGATCCAGTTTTTTTAAATCAATCGCAGTTAAACCCGCAATAAATAAAGCTTCTTCTGCATCTGGCCAAGTTTTTATCATCTTTTCTAACTTTTCAAGTGCTAGCTCAGATTGATGAATTTTAATCAGATATTTAACTTCAGCAAGTCGAATATCATAGTTAAATTTATTCTTTCGGCTACTACGATCATACCAGTCCGCAGTTGCTTCTTGGTCACCTAAAGCTTCCAGTAAATTGGCTTTCATCAAAATAAAACCAGCGACTTTCGGACGCTTTTTGAGTGCTTTGTTGACGGTCACTAAAGCTTGTTCAATATTGTCATTTTGGGCTTCTAAGCCTGCAATCAAAATGAGTACCGAGGGATTATTCTTTTCTTTACTGGCATTGAGCGTATTGAGTAAGTCAATTCGATCGGTTTCGGAGTCTGGTGCAATCCCTTCTAGGATTCTTTCTAAATCCGCATTGGAATCAATATTTAAAATACTATCCAATGTTTGTGCAGCAAGCTCATACTCATGAGATTTTAAGGCAATATGTGCTAAATAAAATTTTGCAGGAACGTCATCAGGTTCTTGTACAACCCAATGCGTTGCAATGTCTAAAGCCGCTTGTAAATCATTTTGCTCAATGGCAATGTTTAAAGCACGTTGTTTGATTGTCGTCGAGTTACTGCGAATCGCAAGTACAGTATAGTTGTGCAGTGCTGTTGCTGTATCGTGATAAGCCAACGAAAATTCAGCAATAATGCTTTGCTTTAATGCGTCAGTATTATATTTTGCATGATAAAATTCTCCAGATGCTCTAATATGAGCACTAGAAGCCATGCTACCAACCAGTAAGAATGTGGTAGAATATTGCTTAATTGTCATGCCGTTGAAACGGCTGTTTGTTTGACGCAATTTTTTCGAATCCAAGTATGCTTTTTATGACACCGTTATTGCACAATAACATAAATTTAGCGAAATGATGATCTGATATGTCTTTCTTTGCATTGGGTGTCAACCATCAAACTGCTTCTGTTGAGCTACGTGAACAAATCGCTTTTAATCCAGAACGATTAAAAGATCTACTTGTTACGCAAAGTCACCAATCAAATTTAAATGATATGGTCGTGGTTTCAACATGTAACCGTACTGAAGTCTATGCCATGGCTGAAAATGCCGATATGGTATTGAGTTGGCTCGCCCAAACCAATGGTATTGATGTAAAGCAATTGTCAAATCATGTATATCGTTATGAAAATACTGATGCGGTTTCTCATTTGATGCGCGTTGCAAGTGGTTTAGACTCTTTGATGCTCGGTGAACCTCAAATTCTCGGTCAAGTTAAAACTGCATTATCTTTAGCCAAAGATGCTGAAATTGTTTCACAAAACCTCAATCAAATTTTTGAATATGCTTTCTATGCAGCAAAACGTGTACGTTCTGAGACTGCTGTAGGAAGTCATGCTGTTTCAATGGGTTATGCTGTAGCTCAGTTGGCATTGCAAGTCTTTAGTAAGCCTGAAAAGTTGACGATTATGGTGGTCGCTGCAGGGGAAATGAATAGCCTAGTGGCAAAACACTTAGCTGAAATGGGCGTTGCAAAAATTCTGATTTGCAACCGTAGTCGTGAGCGTGCTGAAAAATTAGCCCAAGAAATCGCACATCGTGTTGAAGTTGAAATTATTCCTTTTGATGAATTGGCTGAAAATTTATATCGTGCCGATGTCATTTCAAGCTGTACGGGGAGTCTGCACCAAGTGATTGCATTTGCAGATGTGAAGGCGGCGCTGAAAAAACGTCGTTATAAGCAAATGCTCATGGTCGATTTAGCTGTTCCCCGTGATATAGATCCAAAAGTTGAAAGTTTGGATGGGGTGTATCTATACGGTGTAGATGACTTGCAGACAGTGATTGACGAAAACCTTGCGCAACGTCGCCAAGCTGCTGTTGAGGCAGAAGTGATGGTCAATCAGCTGGTTACGCAGATGATTACGCAGCAGAAAGTCAAAGAAGCTGGTAGTACTATTCAACTGTTTCGTGAGCATGGTGAAGATCAGTGTCAGATTGAATTAGCAAGCGCGATGGAACGGATTCAAGCAGGTGAGGATACGCAACATGTGATGGCGGATTTTGCGCATCGTTTAACGCAAAAGCTTTTACATCCTACGTCTATTTTATTGCGTGAAGCGGCTCAACATGAAGATCCATCACATTTTGAATGGATGAAAGAAAATATTCAGGATATTTTTGAGCAAGAAAGAAAGCCAAAGGCAAAATAAAAAGTATTACTCATCTCTTGAATACGTTTCGTGAATTGCAAATTGTTTCTGCGCAATAAACTCACAGAAGCAATGTTGCCCGATGATTAAAAAACGAGTGAGATCAAGGCGGTTGAGTGGGTCATAATCTTTCATTTTATCGAGATCACTCTGATCGCATCTAAAAACTCCACGATAACCATTTTCGATGACAGTTAATAAATCATATTTTTGCTCAAGTGCTTCTGCCCACATCTCATTATTTTCATAATAAAAACATGCGACATGTTTAAAATTCAGCTCAAAATAGACAATATTTTCTGAACCCTGATAACCACCATCCAGTGTGATTTTTAAATGTTCTTGCTGTTGTGAAATATCAATTTTAAAATCACAGCCTTCTAGAAAAACATCGTCTAAATCAATTGAAATAAGCGGTTGGGGCATTTTAAATTTACATCCTTTGCTAGCTATGTACTAATTTTAAACTAATTTTCTTGGTCAATTCGTTCAATTGTTTACGCAGATTACGTGATTCACTCAAAGACGTTGGGGCTTTGAGTTTTTGTTTTAAATACTTTTCTTGAAGTGAGAGAGAGTATTCCGAAGCCAATTTATCCGCCAGTTCTGGTGCTTCTGTTAAAGCTTGAATATTGGTACGTTGCATAATTTCAGCAAGTTCCAAATGATATGCACCACAAGCGCCTAAAATATAATAAGTTGCTAAGTCTTGATCATCAGGTAACTCGTCAAAAACAGCATCAAATACCGCTAAAATCTGTGCCAATAACTCATCATTTGGAATGATTGCGCGTAAAACTTCAAAGTGAATATAGAGAAATGGATGTTGCATTAAAATTGCAACAGCAAAGTCTTCATCTTTGGTACGAATATTAAAAGACAGCGAGGCATCTACACTGACTTGAGGTTGCCATTTACGGTTAAAGCCGAGTTTTTCTTTAAAGAATTGACGAAGCAAATAACGATAAGAACCTTGTTTCGGTAACAGTTCAGTCAGTTGATTGAGTTCAGCCATGACCTGACTTTTACCTTCTGGTGTAGTCACATCATAGTTTTGACTCAATAAAGCAAAGACAAAATCTGATAGTAAAGGCGATTGTTGCCAAATACGATGGAAAGTTTCTAAACCTTCTTTACGAATCAATGAGTCAGGATCGTGTTCTTTGGGTAAGACAAAGAATTTCAGCTCACGACCATCATTGAGTAAGGGTAGAGCAATTTCTAAAGTACGTCTTGCAGCTTTTTGACCAGCGGCATCACCATCAAATGCGATGGTAATTTGGCTATTTTGCTTAAATAAAATATTGAGATGGTCAGCATTACTGGCTGTACCGAGAGTTGCAGTCGCACCTGAAATGCCATTTTGCTGTAGCGCAATGACATCCATATAGCCTTCAACCATGAGCCAATTTTGCGCACGGTCTTTACGACCCTCATATAAACCATAAAGCAGTTGGTTTTTATGAAACACTTCGGAGTCAGGCGAGTTGATATATTTTGGTTTGATTTCATCATTCAGCGCACGACCACCAAAACCAACCACACGACCTTTGCTGTCTCGAATTGGAAAAATGACTCGATCACGGAGCAAGTCAAAGTCACGACCGCTATCACTGGTACGAATTAGCCCTAAAAGCTTTAAACCTTCAATATCTTGAGGAAAGGCTTTTTCTAAATGTTGCCAATCTTCAGGTGCATAACCTAAACGCCAATATTGGATGGTGTCAACACTTAAACCACGATGTTTAAAATAGTTCTGAGCAACTTTACTGCTTGGTAGTTGTTTTTCATAAAATTGGGTAATGTTTTCAAGCAGATCATACAGGTTGCCATCTTGTGGAATTTGCTCAAAGGCTTGATTAAATTGCGTAGGATCAAAATCCTCTGGATCAGGATATTGGCTAAATGCTTCAAATGGGTCAATTTCAAAAGATTGGTTATTTATCTGCTCTTTAGTTTGTTCAAAGTCTTTTGGCTTTTGCTCAACAGACTTAGGCTCCGCTTTAGGTTGCGGTTTAACTGCTTCACGCTTATAAGAAATTTTTTTATTATCAAAATTATCTTTGGGAAGTTCTACACCTGCATGACTCGAAAGCTCTTTCATGACATCGATAAAATTACGATTATCAATGTCCATCAAGAAGCGAATCGCATTTCCGTTCGCTTGGCAACCAAAGCAGTGATAATACTGTTTGTCACGATAAACGTGAAAAGAGGGAGATTTTTCCTGATGAAAAGGACAGCAACCTGAGTAGGTGCGACCTGTCTTTTTCAATTTCACACGTTGACCGATTAGATCGACGATATCGGTACGATCTAAGATTTGATCAATAGTGTGCTGAGGAATTGCCATAGAAAAGCCAAACAGTATTCTGTATTACGAGTAAGGCAAAGTGTACCTTAGTTTGAAATTTAAAAATATCTAAGCATAAAAAAGACGGGTAAAAACCCGTCTGATGATGTCGCTTAAAATATCTTAAAGAAGCTTATTTACGTTGACCATCATATAAGCTTTCATCTGCACGTGCAGGTTCAGCCGATACTTCACGATTTGGACGATCTAATAAACCAAAAGTCATTTTGTTTAATAGACTTGATTTTTCTTCGGTATTTTTTGGTGTTTCAGCACTTTCTTCTTTAGAAACTTCGGCTTTATCACCACGTCCTAAAATACCCAGCGTAGCTCGGTTCCACCAACTTCCCTCTTTACGGGCAGCACGTAGATTCACTTCACCATTGGATTTGACCAAGTTTGGATAATTCAGTTTTAAAACTTCGACATATTGTTGAGCTGTCGCTTTATCCCCAAGTTTGTTGTAACCATACGCCATGGTTGCTAAAGCTTCAGGTACTTGAGGCGTTTGCGGATAATGCTCAACCACCCATTGTGAACGTTCAACAGCAGCAAGATACGCTTTACGTTGAATATTAAAACGAGCCGCATTCATTTCGCTTTCAGCTAACTCTTGACCAATAAATTTCATACGTTGCGCTGCATCAACTGAGTATTGGCTTGATGGATAGCGACGAATCAAATCAACAAAGTTTTGATAAGCAACTTTTAAATAGCCTAAGTCACGATGTGCTTGTTTCAGTGAAGTATAACGAAGCAAGCTGTCATAGTTTTGCTCCATATTTGCCACACCACGTACATAATATGCATAGTCTAAATTCGGATGTTGAGGATTCAAGCGAATAAAGCGATCTGCAAGTGCGATTGTGCCTTCATAATCTTTTTGCTTAAATTTTGTATAAAGCAATTCCAATTGAGCTTGTTGTGCATATTGTCCTGTTGGAAAATAAGTATCCATTGCCTCTAAGGCTTTTGCAGCATCGCCATATTGTCCTTTATCGAGGGACTTCATCGCATTATTGAAATAAGTCTGCTCATTTGATTTAGGACCCGTATCAACAACATCCTTCTTCGGATTGCTGCTACAGCCTACAAATGCAGTTGCTAAGCCTACAGTTAAAGCAAGCATTGTGACTTTATAACGTGGTAGCGACATAAAAATTCCTCTGTTTATACGGGCAATAGGCTACAATTGCGCTATTAAACCACTTTTGTCCGAATGAGCAAATGACTTCAGCACACTCTTCTAATTCTAATTTCTCAGAAAATGATTTCAATCTACTTGAAGATTCTGAGGATGCAGATAATCATAATTCTGCGCCGACTGCAACACGTTTATCGTTGCAATTTCAACTGGATGAAAGCTATTTAGGACTGCGTATCGACCAAGTAGCAGCAACCGTTTGGAGTGAATTTTCACGTGAAAAACTCAAACAATGGTTGAAAGAAGGTCATTTGTTGGTAAATGGTAACATTGTTAAACCTAAGTATAAATGCGAAGGAAATGAGCTACTTACTTTAGAGGTTGAGCTAGAAGCACAAACTTCTGCACAGCCTGAAAATATTCCGTTAAATATTGTTTATGAAGACGATGACATTATCGTGATTAATAAACCTGTTGGAATGGTCGTTCATCCGGGTGCAGGAAATCCAAATGGTACGCTTGTAAATGCATTACTTTACCATTTCCCTAAATCTGCGGAATTAACACGTGCAGGCTTAGTTCATCGTATCGATAAAGATACCAGTGGTCTATTGGTGGTAGCCAAAAACCTTGAAGCACAATTTTCATTAAGCAAGCAGTTGGCAAAGAAATCGGTCTATCGTGTTTATGACCTGATTTGCTATGGCAATATCATTGCAGGCGGAACAATTGATGAACCGATTAAACGTCATCCAGTCGATCGTGTCAAAATGGCGATTCTTCCTGGTGGGCGTGATGCAGTGACACATTATAATGTGAAAGAACGCTTCCAGCATTTCACCCGTGTTCAAGCTCAACTTGAAACGGGTCGTACTCATCAGATTCGTATCCATTTCACTTATATCGGTTATCCACTAGTGGGTGATCCTGTGTATATGAGCCGTGTTAAAGTTCCTGCAGGTGCATCTGAAAAGTTAACAACAACTTTAAGAGCATTTAAACGTCAGGCATTACATGCATCAAAATTAGGTTTGATTCATCCACGAACTAAAGAAGAAATGATGTTTGAAGCGCCGTGGGCGGAAGATTTTACCGCATTGGTTGAAGTACTACGTTCTGAAAATAAAGCGTATTAATCATTTAAATGAGTTTGAAATAAGGGACTGGAGATTGACATGCAATTTGTTCAAGGATTACCTGATGGTGTGTACGTGGGACAAACCCATATTCAACATGATCAAGCTTTGCCCTCGGCACAGCCTGAGCTTGAAGGTTTTAATTTGGCGTTGCATGTCAATGATGATCCAAAACGCGTCCAACAACATCGTATGATTTTATTGGATGAATTTGCTGAATTTGGTGTCAATAAAATCACATGGATGACGCAAACTCATAGCACCATTTGTCATACCATTAATGATGAAATGACCTTTGAAGCATTAGAGGGCGATGGCTTGGTCACGCAAACTCGAGGTCATGCCTTGATGATGATGACTGCGGATTGTTTACCAATCGTGCTTGGAAATGCAGATGGTGCAGAAATTGCCAATTTACATGCAGGTTGGCGCGGTCTTGCTGGCGGTATTGTTGAAAATACCATTACCGAAATGAAGAGCATACCGACTTGGGCATGGTTAGGCGCTGCCATCAGCCAACCATGTTTTGAAATTGGTGCAGAAGTGAAACAAGCTTTTTGTGAAAAATATCCTGAACTTGAAACTGCATTTAAAGCAGGGGAAAAGTCAGGTAAATATTTTGCAGACTTATATGCGATCGCACGTTTTATTCTCAAATTGCATGGTGTAGAAAATGTAATGGGCGGCGATCAGTGCTCGTATTTACAAGAACAAGATTTTTACTCTTACCGCCGTCATGCCAAAACAGGACGTATGGCAACATTTGTATTTATGAAAAATGCAAATGCGTGATTTAAAATGCTTATATTCATTTTAAATTGTCTTGTATCGAATTTTATCAATTTTACAAGAATTGTTTAAAACTGAATTAATGCTAAACTTGACTAAATCTGTTTGTTTTTAATTGATATGTCTTTGTCCAAATCTATCGCGATTGTTTATCACAGCCCTTATGGGCATACGGCAAAAGTTGCTAACTGTATTGCTCAAGGTGCAATGAAAGTAGGCGCGCACGTATCTGAAATGGATATTGAACATATTGATTGGGATGCTTTAGATCGAGCAGATGCAATTGTTTTCGGTTGTCCAACCTACATGGGCAATTTAACCTCTGGATTGAAATTGTTTATGGAGCAGTCATCGAAGCGTTGGTTGGCGCGAGCATGGCAGGGCAAACTTGCAGCAGGTTTTACCAATGGTGGTGGGTTGAGTGGCGACAAACTGGCTGTTCTGCAACAAATCAATTTGTTCGCGATGCAACATGGCATGCTTTGGACAGGTTTACCGTTGATGCCGACTGGGCGTAGTACTCACGATCTAAATCGTATGTCGAGCTTTCTAGGTTTAATGACTCAGTCTGATAATGCACCAGTAGAAGTCACTCCGCCAGCAGGTGATTTGGAAACTGCGATATGGTTCGGTGAGTACATTGGGTTGATGTTGAATCGTTTGACATAGTATTGACAAATATGTCCTTTTTGAAAAAACCTCCAAATTTGGAGGTTTTTTATTGCGGATTACTTATGCATAATTCGTGCTTTATCACGTTGCCAATCACGGTCTTTTTCAGTGGCACGTTTATCATGCAATTGCTTACCTTTTACTAAAGCAATTTCAAGTTTTGCCAAATGACCTTTCCAGTAACACGCAAGTGGTACACAGGTATAACCTTTTTGATTAACCGCACCCATGAGCTTTTCAAGCTCGCGACGTGACAATAACAATTTACGCGTACGAGTTGCTTCAGGTACGACATGAGTAGAAGCTGAAAGGAGCGGTTGAATTTGAGCACCAAACAGGAAAGCTTCATTATTCTTAAACGTAATATAGCTTTCAGTAATGGTCATACGTCCAGCACGTAATGACTTTACTTCCCAGCCTTGTAAGGAAAGTCCGGCTTCAAATTTTTCTTCAATAAAATAATCGTGGCGCGCACGTTTATTTTGCGCAATCGTACCACCATTATTTTTTTTAACGACAATCTTATTCGACATAATACAAATATTCCAAGAATAGCCTTATTTTGCCTCAAACTTGGCTTAAGGTGAAGTCATTTCACAATTAAAACCTACCTGTAAATTGCTTGAGGTTATTCGCTAATAATTGAGTTTTTGTTAAACTATAGCTCTTCATAACAAACTTGAGTACAAATGGATGTCTAAAACTCGTGTCATTTATCCGGGGACTTTCGATCCAATTACCAATGGGCATGTTGATTTAGTTGCACGCGCTTCACGTATGTTCGATGAAGTTGTGGTTGCAATTGCAATAGGACATCATAAAAACCCAGTATTCAGTTTGGAAGAACGTGTTGAGTTAGCCAAAGAATCACTTAAACATTTACCTAATGTTGAATTCGTTGGTTTTGATGGTTTATTGGTAAATTTCTCTCGTGAGCAGAATGCGACTGCTGTATTGCGTGGTTTACGCGCAGTTTCAGACTTCGAGTATGAGTTTCAGCTTGCCAATATGAACCGTCAGCTTGATCATCATTTCGAAACGGTATTTTTAACGCCGTCAGAACAATTTTCTTTTATTTCTTCGACCATGGTTCGAGAAATTGCACGATTAAAAGGTGATGTGACTAAGTTTGTACCACAATGTGTCGTAGAAGCTTTTAATCGTAAACATCAACAAGGTTGGTAGTGTGTCTTTAATTATCACAGATGAATGCATCAATTGTGATGTGTGTGAACCTGTATGTCCAAATGAAGCAATTTTCATGGGTGAATTGATTTATGAAATCAATCCAAATCTATGTACAGAATGTGTTGGGCATCATGACAAACCGCAGTGTGCTTTGTTCTGTCCAGTCGATTGTATTCCGCTTGATCCAAATCATGTCGAAAGCCAAGATGACTTGATGGAAAAGTATAAAAAACTGATTGCTCAAAAAAGCGCAAGCAATTAAGTCTAAAATTTGTTAGGATACGCCCCGAAGTGAGCCAGACGATCGCTGCTGTGGAGATCTCCGTGATTGAAGCAGGGGAGGAAAGTCCGGGCTTCATAGGGCAAGGTGCCAGGTAACGCCTGGGCGGTGTGAACCGACGGAAAGTGCAGCAGAGAGTAGACCGCCTTCATTATCGTTTCTCTTCGGAGAAATGGAAGGTAAGGGTGAAAGGGTGCGGTAAGAGCGCACCGCATGGCTGGTAACAGTTCATGGCATGGTAAACCCCACCGGAAGCAAGACCAAATAGGGATCCTATAGGCATGGCCCATGCTGGATCCGGGTAGGTCGCTTGAGCGTATGAGTGATTGTGCGCCTAGAGGAATGATCGTTCTCGACAGAACCCGGCTTATCGGCTCACTTCAATGAATTTTATTATAATTAATGCTTGACGTATGCGTGTTTACAGCAGATAATGCGCGCACAGTTTTAGGCTATGTAGCTCAGTTGGTTAGAGCACCGCACTCATAATGCGGGGGTCACAGGTTCAAGTCCCGTCATAGCCACCATTTTTATAGACCATGCTTCCAAAAGCATGGTCTTTTTTTATCTGTAGATTTTGTTTAATGAGTTGGTTGTTGAAAAATTAGAATCCAAACGAAGTTGCAGAATTTTCACCATTAAATTCGAGTTGAGGGTGATTTTGGTTGAAGCGAAGATCATAGGTTTTTGAGCGTGAAATCTTTGTCGCACCAAATTGATAAGTAAAGTTTAAATTTACTTTGTTGATTTTATAAGAGGAAAATAAATCTGGATGTTGTTCATGAATATCTTGTAGTAATGTTTCAGCAGTTTCTTGTTGATTTAAATATTTTGGCGTGGATAGAGTTAAAACAAGAATTTGATTATTTGATATTGCTTGACCGATTGAAGTACTTTGGTTGACTACTTGAATGTTTGTGATATCACCTGAAAATTGAGTTTTTAGGTCATTTGAAAGTGGTGCATTTTGTTGGTAAGTCCATAGGTTGGCAGCAAAGATTATTACGGTCAGTGCACTCATGATGTAATAGTGAACTGACCATACTGCGTGATATGGAATAGTTGATTGTGAGTTTCTTAAGATCTGAGTTTTACTGAATACATCATGTAAGGATTGTTGACTGTTTCTATTGAAAATAGCTAGATAGAAACAGGCGAATACGATACTTTGAAAGAGGGCTACAAGCAGAGTTATACTCAGTTGATTACTCGATTTTTGTTGTAAATATCCGATAAAACAAAGTGGAATAATAACAATGCTTGATCGAAATAATGAATGCAGTGGTTGAATTGATTTGTCTGTAAGATCAGAAACTCTAATTCGGCAGATCATTTTCCCAATCGTTTTGCCTTGACCAATACTACTATTCAATGCAGCGAAATAAAATAAGCAAATCAATGTGCCGATACATTGAAAAATAAAAGGTGAATTTTCAAGATAAGGGTATAGAGATTTACCAACGACCATGCCCGTCACACCGAGGACAATACAGTCAATGATAAACGCAAAAATTCGTGGAAATCTTGGAATGCTTACTTTTGAATTGGATATTAAATCAGTCATTGTTGTTCATTCTAATTAAGTTTATGAAAATTTATATAATAATTTAGTTCTTCTATTCTAAATATTTTAATGAGAAATTGCTAGAAAATGAGCTAATTTGAAAGATTGTTCAAAAATGCATATGCTGTGAATCATTGAAAACTTTAATTCTTCTTATTACACATCAGTTCCAGACATAAAAAAACCTGCATATTGCAGGATTCTTTATTGCACCATTTTAAGAAGTATTAAAATGGTGCCCGAGGCCAGACTCGAACTGGCACGCTTTGTGGGCGGGGGATTTTAAATCCCCTGTGTCTACCGATTTCACCACTCGGGCATGTGCGCAATAATATAGGACAGTTTTTTACTTGGCAAGCGTATTTGAAGCGATTTGCTTTCTTTTCAATCAATTCATGTGTTTATGTTTGAAAATAAAACAATTTAAGTAGAACTTATCATAATTTGTCATGTTTTCTTCATGGTTTTGAGATTAAAACGAAATATTCCCCAACTACATTGATTGAGAAAAAACCTTGGGGAAATCTTAGATCATGCCAAATTCAATATCGCGCCGTGAATTAATTCAAAAATCATTAGCCAGTTTCGGTGCTTTATCTTTACCTGTTTCACTCACTGCTTGTGGTAGTGATGACGATTCTACATCTGAAACAAAAGTGGAATTTTTACATGGGGTTGCCAGTGGAGATCCACTCAAAGATCGCGTGATCCTATGGACACGTATTACACCACAAGACACATCTTTACGTTTAGAAGTGGTTTGGGAAATTGCGACTGATGACAAATTTAACCAAATCATCAATACTGGCAAAGTTCAAACGACAAAAGCGCAAGATTTTACAGTCAAAGTGGATGCCGACAAGCTTAAATCTGGGCAAGCTTATTATTATCGTTTTAAATTTGGTTCAGTGATTTCAACAGTTGGACGGACTAAAACTTTGCCTGAAACGACCAGTTCGGTACAATTTGCGGTATGTTCATGTTCAAATTATCCAGCCGGCTATTTCTATGTTTATAGAGAAATGGCAAAGCAAGAAGTGGATGCAATCATTCATTTGGGTGACTATATTTATGAATATGGCAAAGATGGTTATGCCACAGAAGATGCAGCTAAATTAGGACGTACGTTAGCTACTGATAATGATAAAGAAATTATTAAATTAGACGATTATCGTAAACGCTATGCTTTATATCATACCGATTTAGATTTACAGGCAGCGCACGCACGCCACCCATTCATCGTGATTTGGGATGACCATGAGTTGGCAAATGATGCATGGAAAGAAGGTGCTGAAAATCATCAGCCTGCAACCGAAGGAAGTTTCTTAGATCGAAAATTAGCAGCGTTACAGGCTTATTTTGAGTGGATGCCGATTCGTCCAGTTTCAGCCACTGATCACTTAAATATTTATCGTCAATTTGACTACGGTACATTGGTTCAACTCACCATGCTTGATACGCGTATTTTAGCGCGTGATCAACAGTTGGAATACGCCAACTATATGACAGCGACTGGCTTAGATATTGCAAAATTTCAAGCAGATTTGACCAGTACCACTCGTACACTCATGGGGTATACACAACGTGAATGGTTGCAAAAGAAATTAGCGCAATCTACTGCAACTTGGAATGTGTTGGGTCAGCAAGTGTTGATGTCAAAAATGTTGATTCCTGCTGAATTGCTCATGTCTTTAGCTGCAATTACCAGTGGAAATGTCACGACTGAAACATTAACAAAAATGAATCAGCAAATTACTGAATTGGTGACATTAAAAGTGCGATTGCAAAAGGGTGATCCTACTTTAACTGCAACTGAGAAAGCACGTATTATGACGGTAGCACCTTATAATTTAGATGCGTGGGATGGTTATTATGCGGAGCGTGAAATTTTGTATGGCACGCTTAAGACCTTGAACAAAAAAGTGGTCGTTTTAGCAGGGGATACTCATAATGCATGGGCTTCTAATTTGCATACGCAAACAGGGGATTTTGTTGGTGTAGAGTTGGCAACCAGTTCGGTGTCTTCACCTGGGATGGAAAAGTATCTTAATATTCCTTTGGCACAGCTACAGCAGTTTGAGTTTGCATTCACAACTTTGATTGATGAATTAAATTATACCAATTTAAATCAACGCGGTTATTTGAAAGTAGGTTTTACGGCACAACAGGTTCAAGCTGATTGGATTTTTGTGGACAGTATTAAAGAAAAAACCTATACCATCGACGCTAATCGTAAACATCAAGTGATATTGAATAATGTTTTGCAGGATGTAAGTACTGTTCAAAAGAGTGCTTAGTCAATTTTTATAGCACAATAATTTATAACACAAGCAATCATTACACAGCCAAGATTTAATTTAAATCTTGGCTTTTTCGTTTACGCTATTTTGTTTTGCGCTTTGATAGGAATACATTATTTTAGCGACTAAGTTTTTAAATGCTGTGCTAAAGAGCCATTATCACCAAATAATTTTTTACGATACTCAGCTTCAAGTTGTTCTGTTTGCATATTACGCGGATTAAAATCGTATTGTGTTACTTCAAACATACCTAAGGCTGCTTGAGTCAAAATTCCTAGTCGATTAACACCACCAAAACCTAGATAAAAACAATCATTTAAATCGCGTAAAGAGAACTTAATATCTTTACGTTTTAAAATTTTATACCAGTGTCCAAATAGAACAGGGGTAAGATGCTTCGTAATCCGTAATAGGGCAATACTTCTATTCCGTGGCGTATTACCACCCACTGCGGTTAAAACATCATAAGCCACAGATTTATGCTCAAGCTCTTCTAGTGCATGCCACTCCCAAAGATCACGCTTTGCTTGCGTGGTTTTTTGCTGAATTAAACCATCTGTTAATAATAATCGCGCAAGGGTTGCAGTAAAGTGCTCCATGACTACTGTCGTAGCCAACTGGTCTATTTTATTTAACTTTCTAAATTGATCGAGGACACGTTTAGTTTGAGCTTCAATCTCTAAAACTTCGGAAAATTGTGAATCTAATAAATGCTTGTTTAAAGACTGATGTTCTCGACTATGAAACGCTTCTTGTGCAATAAATGTTTGAATATCTTTGCATAGTTGTTCATCGGAAATTTGATGACGCACATTACGTATACTTTCGATAAAGAACATTTCACCAGGTGGAAACATTGCAGATAAAATAACGAATAATGAGGAAACAACGGTATTATCTTCATAATAAAAAGAAAATCTTTCTTCTTTTCGATGAGAAAGAATGACATTCCTTCGTACCATTTTCTCTATAGGATTATAAATTATATTCATTGTTTTGACCTTTATCGGCTATATTTGTAAAAATGAAAACTATAACTACAATCTATCAATGAATTTAAACGGAAAAAATACGGATTATAAGAGGAAGTTGTGGTGATGGTAACTATAAGAAAACCAAAACAAAATAGATCAAAGAACACCTATAATTCTATCCTTGGTGCAGGATTTATATCGGTAAAAAAATTTGGAATTGATGATGTAAGTGTACTGAAGGTTTGTGAAATTGCAGGAGTAGGTTCTGGTAGTTTTTATGAGTATTTTAAAAACAAAGACGCTCTATTTATTGAAATGCATCAATATTTTATTTCGGAAATGTCTGATTTATTATTCAGAATTGGGCCTGAAATATTTAATTTGGACATTCCTGATGCGATCAGAATGATCTTTGTTCGCATAGGTGAGTTTTTAGCACAAAATGAGAATTTATATTTTTATTGGTTGAGTGTATGCGGTAAATACAATACTGAGGAAAGCCAAGTTAAAGCTGTAAAAACGGTGAATATTATGGCAATAGAATATGCAGTAAAACATCCAGAGGTATTACGTATAAAAAATCTCAAATTGATGGTTTATATTTTGATTACATCGAGTATTGCGTTAACTATGAATTTCTTCTCAAGTAAAAATACGGGTTTTACTTATGAGGAATTAATTGATTGTTTAATTGACATCACGATGTCTTATATAGAAGATGATCGGAATAAGCTTAAGATTTAATGAACTATAATTAAAACTCAATCAATATAAAAGCATCAATGTTAAGAATAATCTCCAATGAAAGTGTCTTGAGGGAAATTAGGATAAGTATTTGAAAATTAAATTAAAAATTTTATAGTGGCGCATTATGTAATGCTGTCCATATATTCGTCTAAGTCGATAAATTTATAAGACTTAGACATTTCATTTTCATACTTTAAAAGTTGTAAATGCAGTTCTAAATAAGTCGCCAATTGTTTTTGTAAGACTTGGTGTTTATCAGAATCCTTTTTTACCCAGTACATTTTAAATTTTGCTTTCTTGGCTTGTTTATACGCCCAGAAACATGACCGACGAATCTGTTGTAATTGATAATATTCTGTATCTTTGGTGCTATCCCGAAATAAATTTTCTTTATAAAACTGAACAAAACCAAAGTTCATGGCGAAGAAAAATAAAACACCTTGTAAAAGTATACTCTCAAAAAAATAAATATTGAGCGCTTGAACAATAATGAGCACAGCGAGTTTGAATGGGGTGTTGTTAAGTTGATGATAAAGATGAGTAGAACTATGTTTTATTTGATTGATAATTAACGGCACAATGATCATAAAAAACAGCATGATGCTTAATGCTGAGATACTATTGGCTTGAAATTCATTAAATTGATGAAAATGACTCGCAATATATTTGCCTAAGCTAAAATAAATACTGCAAAAAATCATGACAGCAAGCACCCAAGGAATAAACTCCTTCGCTTCATCCAAGATGCCTTTGGTTTTAATTTGGCTATAAAATAAAAAGTTACGCTTAAAGGCTTGTGGATATTGTTGTTGAAGTTGATTTAAATAGAGAGAAACTTGCTTGTTTTGAATCATATTGGCTTCGCTTATCTAAATTTTAACTTGAGTTGTCACATCGTTGTAATATTAACATAAAAAACCGATATGGAAGCTCTATAGGCTTAAGCATAAAAGTTTAGGCATAAAAAAACCTGCATTTAGCAGGATTCTTTATTGCACCACTTTAAGAAGTATTAAAATGGTGCCCGAGGCCAGACTCGAACTGGCACGCTTTGTGGGCGGGGGATTTTAAATCCCCTGTGTCTACCGATTTCACCACTCGGGCATTTTAACAAGATGGAGGCGGAGGTCGGAATCGAACCGGCGTCCACGGAGTTGCAGTCCGCTGCATGACCACTCTGCCACCCCGCCGCGTCTTGTTGATGCGTATATTAGCAACCTTTGAAAAAAAAACAATACTAGTTTTCATACGGATGCACATAAATTCGGCATACAGAAGAAAATTGTCTAAATAATCATGTATTATTTGCAAAATTGATTCATATCTACTTTGGAGATGTGCCGTGGCATTGGTATTAGATGGTCGCGCATTAGCGAAACAAATTGAAGCAGACTTGTTGACTCGTGTTGAAGCTTTAAAAGCAAAAACAGGTCGTACCCCAATTTTAGCGACTATTTTGGTCGGTGATGATGGTGCATCTGCGACTTATGTGCGTATGAAAGGCAATGCTTGCCGTCGTGTTGGGATGGATTCTTTAAAAGTAGAATTACCAACTGAAACGACAACTGAACAGTTATTGGCTGAAATTGAAAAATTAAATGCCAATCCTGATGTTCACGGTATTCTTTTACAGCATCCAGTTCCTGCGCAAATTGATGAGCGTGCTTGTTTTGATGCGATTTCATTGGCTAAAGACGTAGATGGCGTGACTTGTCTTGGTTTTGGTCGTATGGCGATGGGCGAAGCTGCTTATGGTTCAGCAACTCCAGCGGGTATCATGACCATTCTTAAAGAAAACAACATTGAAATTGCAGGTAAGCATGCTGTTGTTGTTGGTCGTTCTGCGATTTTGGGTAAACCAATGGCGGCAATGTTGCTTGAAGCGAATGCGACAGTGACGATTTGCCACAGCCGTACTCAAGATTTAGCAAGCTTTGTCAAACAAGCAGACATCATTGTTGGCGCAGTAGGTAAAGCTGAACTCATCCAAAAAGATTGGATTAAACAAGGTGCAGTAGTTGTAGATGCTGGTTTCCATCCTCGTGATGGCGGTGGTGTGGGTGATATTCAATTGGTTGGTATCGAAGACATTGCTTCTGCATATACACCTGTTCCAGGTGGTGTAGGTCCAATGACGATTACGACTTTGATTCGTCAGACTGTAGAAGCTGCTGAGAAAGAATTGGGTTAATAGAATCTCCCCAACCCTCCTTTTTCAAAGGAGGGTGCTTTCATTAAAAAAATATTTGAGTTCTCGTGAGTTCCCGCTCTTTTAAAGATTAACAGCATTGTTGCGTAAGAGGGGGAGATTATGAATATTCCACAATTAAATAAACAGAAAATATGAGCTGTACATTCCAATTGCAAAAAGCCCCGCAACATTTACTTGATGCTTTGCATGATGTTATTCCGCATTGCGAACTGATGGCGCAACAGTTGCCAGAAACGCCTATTTCCTTGTGGTTAATTCCACCAGTATTTTCAACAGATCGTCTAGATGATGAAGTGATTCGTCGTATTTGGAATGATACGCCGTATTGGATTTTCTGTTGGGCTTCTGGTTTAGCTATGGCGCAATGGTTGTTGGCTGAACCCCATCATGTCAAAGATAAGGTGGTGTTGGACTTTGGTGCAGGTTCAGGTGTGGTTGCAATTGCCGCGAAAATGGCGGGTGCGAAGCGTGTCATTTGTTGTGATATAGATCAAGTCAGCTTAGATGCATGTCGTGAAAATGCCTTGCTGAATGATGTTGAACTTGAATATCTGGATGATCTGTATAAGGCAGAACAGGTTGATGTCCTGCTTGCTGCCGATGTGCTCTATGATCAATGCAATCGTTTCTTCTTAGATGAATTTTTAAAATTTGCCCCAGAAGTGTGGGTAGCAGATAGTCGTGTGAAAAACTTTAGTCATCCACATTATCAAAAATTAGATGAACGCAGTGCAACGACATGGCCAGATTTGGATGAAGCCAAAGAGTTTAGAAATGTGAGTTTTTATAAGACGCTATGATCGCGTCTTATTTATTGGGCTGATCAACGATTTATTCAAAAATTAAGAACAAGTATAACGTACAACATGCAAAGTGCTTGGACGAGTATCTAAAGCTTGACGAGTCGCATAGTTTTCACTGCTATTCGCTGTTTGAGTATTTGAAAGTCCAAATGAAGTACGGCTATGTCCAAGTTGCACACCAGTTTTACTCTCAGCAACCTGAGGGTTAATAATCTCGTTTACACTCAGTACATTAAGTTTATAAGTTTTAGTTTCACCGAGTACTTTTTTACACGCGCGCTGTAACTTATTGACATCTAAATCAGAATTGGCGCGACCGGATAAAGTATACGCAAGCGTTGCACTATCGGTTGTTTGATTTTCTATTTGATAACCTGTTACACCGTTATATTGGCGAGGTGTTGTTTGACATGCTGAAAGTGCTAAAACAACTAAACTAAAGCTTGCTAATGTGATCTTTTTCATCTTTTAAAGTCCTCGCTTTTTGAATACTTTTTAGTATGCCACAGCTTTGAGTTTTAAACGATGCTTGAATTGTTCAATAAAAAAGGCTTTTTCTAAACCTGTAGAAAAAGCCTTTTCATGAATGAGACTAGGGTCTGTTGATAATTCGTCTATGTTTGCGACTTTGTATATTTTTTAGCTGATACTAGACGTGAAATACGAAACTTAGTCATTCTAAGTGAGTTTTAACACACTTAATTATCAGTGATTAAACTATGCTTTTTCGTGTCTTTCATAAATACATAAGTAATCAGTGAAAGACCAATCATAAAGGTGATGTAGTAGAAAAAGTAATTTTCATGACCTGCATTTTTAAAACTTAATGCTACAAGTTCAGCGGTCCCACCAAATAAAGTATTTGCGATTGCATAAGGTAATGCGACACCTAAGGCACGAATATGTGGCGGGAATAATTCAGCTTTTACTACAGCATTAATTGCAGTATAGCCAGTCACAATCACCATCCCACTCATACATAACATGAATGCCGTAGTCGGGCTAGTCGTTGAACCAAGTCCATTAAAAATTGGAATGGTGAAAAGAACGCCCAAAATACCAAAGGTAATCATGATTGGTTTACGACCAATTTTATCAGAAAGCGCACCAACAGCTGGCTGCAATAACATGAATACGAAAATTGCAGCAGTGGTAATCTCAGTCGCTGTTGTTTTCTCAAATCCAGAGGTATTCACCAAATATTTTTGTAAATAAGTGGTAAATGTATTGAAGGCTAAAGTACCACCCGCAGTCAGCATGATGACTGTGAAAGCTTGCTTAGGATATTTGGTAAATAAAGCCAAAGCACCTGATTTTTCACCACCATTCTTTACTTGCTCTTGAGCTTGTTTTGAAGACTCAGTTTCAACCAAACCGCGACGAATCCAGAACACGACTACTGCTAATAATGCACCGATGAAGAATGGTACACGCCATCCCCATTCAGAAAGCTGACCGTCACTTAAAGTACGTTGCAAAATAATCAGTACACACAGTGCAAGTAACTGACCTGAAATCAAGGTCACATATTGGAAGCTAGAGAAGAAACCACGATGGTTTTTACCCGCCATTTCAGTTAGGTAAGTCGCACTTGCGCCATACTCACCGCCAACACTTAAACCTTGCAATAAACGTGCAAATAAAAGCAATGCGGGTGCAAGCATACCAACACTTGCATAAGTTGGCGCACAGGCAATAATGAGCGAACCTGCACACATGAGTGAAACAGAGAGGGTTAAGCCTGATTTACGACCTTTACGGTCTGCGTATATCCCCATGATCCATGCGCCAATCGGGCGCATTAAGAAACCTAAAGCAAACACAGCAGCAGCTTGGAGGAGTTTTACAGTGTCATCACCATCTGGGAAAAATTGTGGTGCAAAATAAAGCGTGAAAGCCGCGTAGACATACCAGTCGTACCATTCGACTAAGTTACCCGCAGAGCCACCAAGGATAGATTTGAAACGAGTTTTTCTATCAAGTTGCGACGGCGCAGCCTGAGGAGATGAATTGGACAAGACAATTCTCCAAAAGAATATGCAAATACGGTCTATTTAATTTTCATTTTTGATGAAAATCTAAGCAGAAAAATCAAACAGAGAGAATTTCAGCAAGTGCTGTGGGGAGATACAAATAATTACGGAGACCGTTATACACTTGTCGAAGTGCTGAACTTATTAGACTTTGGTCGTAAGATTGGGTTGTGTGTTTTTCATCACATTAAGCCAAGTTTTATGATAAATATAATAATTTTTTTAAAACAATAGCTTAATTTAAACTTAATGATATTTTCTAATGTGGATATTCAATTTTACGAACGATTGAAAATGTTTGAATGTGTGAAAATTACACAAATTTATTCCTTGGATTGATTGCGTATCACAAATTAATTTTGTTGAATGATCATGAGTCATGATATTAATATTGGACAAATGTTCATTTTCGAAAATAAAACAATAAGGATCAACATTGATGAGTCTAGTGATTCGACAGCAACAAATTCTAGAATTGGTCAAAGAGCGAGGCTATATCAGTATTGATGAAATTGCACAGACCTTTTCCGTCACTCCGCAAACGGTTCGCCGTGACATTAATCAATTGGCAGATGCGGGATTATTGCGCCGTTATCATGGGGGCGCTGCTGTTGATTCGAGTGTAGCAAATACTGAATATAGTATGCGTGTTAGCCATAATTCTGAAGCAAAACAAAAAATTGCAACAGCTATTGCTCAAGATATTCCAGATCATGCATCTATCTTTATCAATATCGGGACGACCACAGAAGCAATTGCACATGCATTATTGAATCATCATGGTCTTAAGGTGATTACCAACAACTTGAATGTTGCTAAAATTTTGAGTGTTAAAAATGATTTTGAAGTATTGATTGCAAGTGGAAAAGTTCGTCCAGATGGTGGGGTGATAGGGCAAGCGACTTCTGATTTTTTTAAACAGTTTAAAGTCGATTATGCCTTGATTGGAATTAGTGGCATTGATGAGGAAGGTACACTTTTAGATTTTGATTTTCAGGAAGTTGCGGTTTCTCAAGAAATTATGGAAGGTGCAAGACACGTATATTTGGCAGCAGATGCCAGTAAATTTGGTCGTCATGCCATGATGCGTTTAGGTCATTTGAATGAAATACATCGACTTTATACTGATCAAAAGCCAGCTGATCAATATTTAAAGCAAATCCAAGAGTCGGAATTGAAGTTAGTTATTGTTTAAGTTAGAAGGATGACTAATGCTGATAGGGATGCTTTTCTGAAAATGTAAAATTGATCACTTTTTAATAGACTTTGTCTAAAATACACTCTATTATTTTTCTAAAGTGAAAATAAACGAAAATATATTTTCATATTTTAGATCATTCTCGGCTGAATAATAGAACATGGTGATGTTTATGACACAAAATAATGAACAACAAAATTGTTATGACATTGCTGTAATTGGCGGTGGAATTAATGGTGTAGGCATTGCAAATGATGCAGTGGGACGTGGTTTATCTGTGTTTCTTTGTGAAAAAGATGATTTAGCCAGTCATACATCTTCTGCCAGTAGTAAGTTAATTCATGGTGGTTTACGTTATTTAGAACATAAAGAATTTCGTTTGGTTCGAGAAGCCTTAGCAGAGCGTGAAGTATTATTGTCAAAAGCGCCACATATCATACGGCCAATGCGTTTTATCATGCCACATCAGCCACATTTACGACCTGCATGGCTCATTCGAACAGGTCTGTTCTTTTATGATCATTTGGGAAAACGAGAGAAGCTTGCGGGTTCGAATTTGGTTCAATTTGTACCTGAAACAAGTCCATTAAAAGATGAAATTACCCGTGGTTTTGAATATTCAGACTGTGCTGTGGATGATTCTCGACTGGTTATTCTCAATGCGATGCAAGCACGTGAGCAAGGTGCCCAAATCGTAACGCAAACACGTTGTATTTCTGCACAGCGTGAAAATGGTGTATGGACTGTTCAGCTTGAAAATGAACATGGTCAATATCAAATTCAAGCCAAGGTTTTAGTGAATGCCGCAGGGCCATGGGTTGCTAAATTTATTAAGCAAGATTTGCAGTTGAAATCACAATATGGCATCCGCTTGATTCAAGGTAGTCATATCATCGTGCCGAAAATTTATGAAGGTGATAAAGCCTTTATTATGCAAAATGATGATCAGCGTATTGTTTTTGCAATTCCTTATTTAAATCAATATACCATGATTGGTACGACGGATCGTGAATACACAGGTGATCCAAATCAAGTTGAAATTAGCCAAGATGAAATTGATTATTTATTGGATGTGTCAAATGATCATTTTAAAGTGCAATTGAAGCAAGAGGATATTATTAGCACTTTCTCAGGTGTACGTCCTTTATGTGATGATGAATCGGATAATCCTGCAGCAATTACCCGTGATTATACTTTGGCAGTTTCTCAAGATCATGAAAATGAAGCACCGATTTTGTCAGTTTTCGGTGGAAAATTAACGACCTATCGAAAGTTGGCTGAATCTGCACTCGATCAGATTAAAAAGTTTTTCCCAGAACTTGGAAAGCCTTGGACAGAAAAAGCATTATTACCTGGTGCTGAAAATTTAGAGTCAGTTGAAAGTCTTATCGTCGAAATTGAGAGTAAAATTAAAGGGATTGATACTGAAACAACGCAACGCTGGGCGCATGCTTTTGGCACGAGAGTTTGGAAGTTTTTAGGTCATACAACTTCGATCCATGAATTGGGTCAAGATTTTGGACATGGTTTGTATGCGCAAGAAGTGGACTATTTAGTCGATCAAGAATGGGCGATGAACAGTCTAGATATTTTAAAACGCCGAACAAAACTTTATTTAAAATTTGATGAAAATGCAGTTCAAGCATTGGATGAATATTTGGTCAGTTTGCATGAGAGAAGATTACAGAAGGATGTGGCGTAGTTGTTATCACAAGGGAAAAGGTCAGTATTTAAGCTGACCTTTTTTATAATGAATGTATTAAGTCCAATCAAAAGTGAATAAAACTCTTTTCGTTTCAGGTTGGTAATACATCAAAATATCATCTGCACCACTTGTGCAGTATTGCCATCCTGATGCGCAAGCTATGAAATAGTAACGTCTATCTTGTTTATCATAGACATGTACTTCTTCATCATCGGTACGGCGGTTGATAAATTGAAGATTAAAGTACTGATCAAGCGGTGAAATATAATTACTTACGCTAAATTCGCCACCAATCCAATTTAACAGGATATTGGGATGTTGTTTACGAAATTCTAGGTCAAATTTTAAATGTGATGAAGAAATCATTTCACCAGTTTCTTTAAATCGCGCTTTGACTTTCAGATAATCTTTATGCATTGCATCACTATGTGGTTGCATTTGCCCAAAACAAATTTCCTGATGGTTTTCATTTTCTAAAA
>NZ_SGSX01000040.1:0-8163 GCF_004209355.1 Acinetobacter sp. WCHAc060025
ATTAGACTTATTGTGAAAGTTATTTTTGGTGAGGTTTGAATCAATATTGAATGTTCCCTCTCCTTTTAGGATGAGAAACATCGTTTCGCAAGAGGGAGAGGTTGTTTATTTAAAATCCCCTCATCCTCTTGCGGAGTTACCTCCTCATCCCAAAGGGAGAAGGAACTCCTGTTATTCTTTTGAATATGTTCTAAATTTAAAATTTAAGTATTTTCTGACTTACGCAAGAGGTCTATTATTTTCTAAGTTAATTGACTGTCTAATAAAAAAGCCTCTTTTTCTGAAAGAGGCTTTTTTGTATTTGAGTCTTAGATTGCGAGTTGTTGGCGAATCCATTGAATATTTTCAGTGCTAAATTGCTTTTCAATATTGATCCAAATTGGGTGGAAGCCATACCCCCCATGTTTCATTTCATTCAGAGCATCCTGCGTTGACCAATTTTCAAAAATAATCCGATACATCGCCACACTTGCACCTGTACGATCAGAACCGTGATAGCAATGAATTAAGACTTTCTGGTTTTTACTTTTCGCAGTTTTGATGGTTTTCATCACCGACAGCAGATCATTACGATCTAGTGCCCAAGTATGAATGGGCACATGTACCAATTGAAAATTTTGCTGTGAAAGAACGGTTTTATCTTTATCGCGACTTCTTAAATTAATCACCACATCAATATCATGCTTTTTCAGCTCAGGAATAATCTCGGCATTGGGTTGTTCACTCCGAAATACGGTGTCACTGATGCGATAAAAATTATGTTGCTGATTAACCAGTGTTCCCCATTGCTGTGGACGTTCATGGTCAGGAAGTGCAGAGGTCGTGATACATGCTGTGAGTTGTACACTGGCTGATAATATGATGGTGTAGCGTAATAATGAATTAAGCATTTTGAATATATCGGTCTAGGTCAGTAGGATCGTGTGCGCAAATGATGTCGATTTGAGGTTCTGTTTGTGCAAGGTTTTGAATTTCAGACAATGTCTTTAAACGTAGCGAATTATTTTCAGCAAAGGCAAATTCAAGTTTATCTAAAAGCGGTAACTTATTCTTACGGTCAAGTTCTAAATGACTGTAATACGCATCGCCACAGAAAAATAACCATCCCGTGGGTTGTTTAATGGCAATACCACAATGTCCCGCGGTGTGACCTAACAGGGGAATCAGTAAAATTTCATCATTGAAAATATTAAAGCCTTGTACCTTGTGAAAGTTAAACCAAGCTTCACCATTTCGAGGTTCTAGAAAATTCCAATAGCGGTGATTTTTAAATTGTTGTGGTCGATAACGTAACTTATTCATGACCGATATTTTTTGCGCGGCATTATATTCACTGGATAAAATGTGAATAGTGGCTTGTGGAAAATCTGAAATTCCACCTGCATGATCAAGATCTAAATGGCTAACCAAAATATGTTTAACATCGGATGGCTTAAAGCCTAGTTTTTGAATTTGTGAAATTGCCGTGAGATTAAAGTCAGATTGAATGGCGCTCACTTTTGAAAAAAGTTTGCCTAAACGTGCTTGTGGATGCAAATAATCTTGCATACCAAAACCAGTATCGACCAAAACCAGTCCTTTATCTGTTTCGATCAGCAGGCAATGACAGACCATTTTCCCATAAAAGCCTTTTTGTCCATACAAAGGCGCACAGACAGGGCACATGGTTCCACAATGTAAATGATGTACGTTGTAAATCATAATCTAAGTTTATTTTTAGGATTGTTGTATCGTTTATAAACTGAATTGAGCTAAATACCAATTTAAAAATGATGTGCTTATGTAATTGTTAAGTATTTGAAAATTCAATCAAGTTAAGTGATCATCCTTTGATTTGGTACTTGTCATCGCTTTAGCGGATGAAAATCATAAAATAAGCATGCAAAATATAGGTTTTTCTTCGTATTTCTGCTTAAATCGCACCCTCTAATTTATTCAACCCACAGTACGAGCAATAGTATGTTTATCAAAAGCATTAAACGTAATTATGACAAAGTTGCAGCCGATGACAGTATTGCAGATCAAGATAAAATTGATGCCTTATTGATGAAATTGGGTGCTGAGTTCCTCGTGAGTAAAGATGATCGTGTTTATGTTTTTCAAAAGGGCGATTTAACGGCAAAGTTTGATGCCAAACATGCGCGTGCTTACCATTTTAAAGATTATGTCTGTAAGGATATGAATAAACTTTTTCATGGGTTTTGAGTTGTATTAAAACCTATTGAATCCTATTTATTTACCAACCGCCTGATGCACCGCCACCACCAGAACCGCCACCTGAGCTTCGACTACTACTCGAAGACGAGCTTGAACTAGACGAAGAGCTACTACTCGATGAGCTAGAGCTAGAGGATGAACTGCTAGAAGATGATGAAGAATTGCTTGAGCTCGGTGGAGCATCTTTAAACCATTCTTGGTATTCAGGTGGATAATACGCTTTATAAGGTTTTGCGATTATGGCAATAATTGCCCATAGAAAAAATAGTAAGAAAGGACAAAACGAGAAAAATAAAGCCACTGGAATAAATGTATTGGGTAGAAAGAAAGATAATCCGAGTGGAATCACGATAAAGAAACTGGCGTATTTTAATGCCCCTTTTTTAGAAAAAGAGCGAGATTTGAAATGCTGATAAATACCCCAGTGTTGGTTGAACTTAGCAACTAGCCAAAGCACAAGTGCATACAAACCGAAAAGTAAGAAGAAATTTAAGCCAGTCACGATCCAACTAAATAAATGATGAATGGGCATAAAAATGATCATAAACAAAGACATGCCTTGTATTTTGATATTGCGTTGTTTGAGTGTTTGGTAAATCGGTGCAAAATAAATCACGATGATCGCACTGACCATGACATTCCACAGCAGTACGATGAAGTAATTCATGAAATGTTTTGATGGTTGATCTAAATAAATCGTATCTGGATTTTCAGTGTTTGAGCTTACATAGACATAATGGCTTTCAGATGAAACATCTAATTCTTCATTTTGATTTTGTTGTAGATTTTCTACAGTTTGAGGAAGTGACATATCTAGGTCTGGTATTTGACCTATTTGATTTTGTGCAAGTGCAATCCCTGTATAGTAATCATTATTTTTAAAATTCGGCGCGAGTGTATTGCGGATAATTCGTCCAGATTGGATATCAGTAATTTTGCCTTCTAAGCCATAACCGACTTCAATCCGCATTTTTCGATCATTTTTTGCGATGAGCAGTAATACCCCATTGTCTTGTTTTTTATTGCCAATTTTAATGGTATCGAAGATTTGTAAGGCAGTGTGTTCAATCGACTCACCCGCTAAAGAGGGAATCATCAAAATTTTCAGATCAATATTTTCTTGTTTGAAAATAGTCTCATTATTTTGTTTAAGTTTTTCAATCTGTGCTTGATCCAACGTCGACGTTGTATCAACGATATTCTCGTTTTTTAGTCGCTGTAAAAGCTCAGGTGGCAGGGCATGACTGAGTGTTGTGACACAAAGAAGAATAAAAGCATAGATAAACTTATTCATTACCAACTCCCTGATGCTCCGCCACCGCCAGAACTCCCGCCTGAATCGCGGTCATTGCTTGATGATGAACTGCTCGAAGAATGACTTGAACTATTGCTAGATGATGAGCGATTCGATGAAGAACGATCTGTTGTATTGGAACTCGGAGAAGTGTTTGGAAATGGGTCTGGAAGTCGTTTGGGATCTTCTTTCTTATTTGAAAATAATTTATTACTGATAAACATTCCAACAACGACCATCAAAATAGTTGGAACAAAGGAAAGTGCAAAAGATAAAATATTTGAAAAATCTTCTGAGACAGCTCCTTTTTGTGATTTGAATAAATAGCAGAATATCAAATAAGTTAATGTAATCGAAAATAAAACAGTTAATGAAATCAATACAATGCGATTAAAGTGAGGATGCTGATGGTATTTTGAAAAGAGAATTACGCTACAGATTGCAGATAAGGTACTGAAGCCTACGAAAGACCAAAAACCAAGATCAAAAATTACATTTAAAAAAATAGTCCAAAAAAGACTGAAAAACAGGGTGACAAAAAATGCGAGCCCTTGTCGAGCATCACGACTCCCAGCAGTATTATTGAAGGCGTAAAACCACAGCCAAACGATCAAAATACCAAATAATAATTTAACACTTGTCTTGAAAATAAAGATCGCATGCTCTAGTTGATTGTCTCTATATCCACCATTATCGGTAATTACAAAGCCTTCACTTAACTTAGAAATGCTTTGTTGTGCGGCAATTATTCCATAATAGTAATCATTATTTTTAAAATTTGGTGCAAGTATATGGCGAATGATTCGTCCTGCTTGAATATCTGTAACCTCACCTTCTAAACCATAACCCACTTCAAAACGCACTTTACGATCATTTTTGGCGATGACTAAAAGCAGGCCATTATTGAGTTTTTTATTTCCAATTTTAATCGTATTAAAGACTTTCTCAGCATATTGTTCAATTGAAGCACCTTCTGTGGATGGCACCATGAGGATTTTTAAATCAATTTTCTTTTCTTGATATAAATACTCATTTTGACTTTTTATTTCAGCAATTTGATTGTCAGAAAGCGTCTGTGTGGTATCGACAACATTTTCTTTTTTAAGTTGTTGTAAAAGCTCAGGCGATAGGGCATGACTGAGTGTTGTGATACAAAGAAGAATTAATGTATAGATAAACTTGTTCATTACCAACTCCCTGATGCTCCGCCACCGCCAGAACTTCCGCCTGAATCTCGATCATTGCTTGATGATGAACTACTACTTGAGTTACTTGAACTATTGCTACTACTTGAACTATTGCTACTAGATGATGAGCTACTTGAGGAAGAATCGTTTGAATGATTTGCTACATTGGTTCGTTTAAATTCTTCATCAATCGCTTGTTGACGTTCTTTTTCTTTTAGATATTGATTATAAAATGAAGTGAGGTAAGCATTTTCAGTATGATGATGAAAGCGGTATAAAAATTGTAGATAGCGTAAAAAAATTAAGATAAAAATGATGGCTAAACATTGAAGTAAAACGAGTGCAGCTTTTGGGAAAAAGTCTACATAGTAAAAGATCCCCAATCCCAATATTGAAAAAATCTGTAGAGGTAAACTATATAAAATAGATTTGAGCAATTTATGATTTTGATTTTTGGGTAAGAATATAAGTACTAATAAAGGTGCATAAAGTGGAATGAGTGAGCAAATAAAAAAAGCAATTTTGGGTGTCTGCAAATAAGAAAAAATAAATATATGTATAAATATCTCAAAAACTAAACATGCTGTAAAGATACCGAATCCTGCACTGGTTCCCCAATTCACAGTTGCTCTTGTATACAGCCAATATAATGGAATACAGAGTAAAATGGATAAAAATAATTGCACATAAAAATTGAAAGTCGTCAGTATATTTTTTTGCTTATCTAGGGTGTTGCTAAATAAAATATCGAGTTTTAAAAGAGCCTGCTGTACCTGGTAAAAACCTTGATAATAATCATTATTTTTAAAATTTGGTGCAAGGGTATTACGGATCATTCGTCCTGCTTGAATATCTGGAAAATCACCTTCTAAACGCATTTTATGGTCATTTTTCGCAACAACTAAAAGTAGACCATTATCGAGCTTCTGATTACCAATTTTAATTGTATTAAAAACTTCATTTGCATACTGTTCAATAGACAAGTCATTTGTAGAAGGTATCATAAGAATTTTAAGATCAATTTTCTTCTCTTGGTAGAGTTGCTTATTTTGACTTTTCAATTTAGCAATTTGATTGTCCGAAAGCGTCAGTGTGGTATCGACTATATTTTCTTTTTTAAGTTGTTTTAAAAGCTCAGGTGACAGGGCATGACTGATGACACTGAATGCCAATAGTATGAAAAGAATGAATAATTTTTTGTAATCTTTTAACAGCATCTTGTGTAGCCTAATTTTTTAATTTTTTTTGCGCAATTTTATTGATTGTATTCTAACTTAAATAAGGTTGCATCACCTCATGTAGTAGTTCAACAAGTGCTTCATCCATATAGTGATAATCATCTGGAATGTCGAGTACGATCACTTTTTTGCGTTGCAGTAACTGAGGAAATTTTTCTTTGATATTCTGCTTGTGCTTTTGTTCCATCACAAAAATTAAATCTGCCCAAGCAATGTCTTTACTAGAAATGGTATGTTTTGCATGTTTGCTCGTGCCTGCGGAACGAGTAGAAATGCCATAGCCTACTGCAAAGACTCGTTCTGCAGTAGGACTACGCCATTGGTTTCGGCTACAAATAAAGAGATAATTCAATCAGGATTATTCCAAAAGTCTTGTTGGGCGTTTAGTCGACGTTGTTGAGGTGAAATACGCGGATATTCAAAACCTAAATGCATCGCTCTTTTGAGTTTAAATGGACGTCCTGCCATAAGTTTAAAGTTCTTCTCAGGCTTCCAAAGTGTTGCCGTATGTCGGCAATCACGTCCACGGTGTAAATAGTTGGTTCTACGTCGCCATGCACGGTTACGTTGAGTGTTTTGTTGTTGGGTTTCAGTTTGATCTAAAAGGGAATTATAAGTATCCATTATTTTAAAACTCATGAGTTGATCGGGTTTCAGCAGCCGCGATAACACATGATGGGGTATTATATAGACAGAATTAAGTTGGTATCAATCTAAAAAGTAAGCTACTTTCATAAAACAGTTTAAAAATGATGAAGTCGAGTGGGGCAAAAATGATAAGAATACTGTCAATTTTATTCATAAGCTTATTTTGTTCAGCGATAGTTTTTGCTGAACAGCCAAAACTTGTCCCACATCCAATCAAATTAAAAAATGGCAAACAATTTGCTTTAAATTTGCCTTCAAACTTCGACATTATTCCTGCTGCGGAAGGGCTAAAACGAGTTCGATTTTTCGCCAAAGCACCTGATGGCAGAATATTTGTCACCGATATGCATGATTTGAGTGATAATCAAAAAGGCACGATTTATATTTTGGATGACTTGAATGCTGAAACAGGAAAATTTGGCAAAATTATTCCTTATATGACAGGGCTGAAAAATCCAAATTCTGTGCAGTTTTATACTGATACCACTGGGCAAGATTGGTTATATCTCGCTGAAACACATCAATTGACTCGACGAAAATTTACCCAAGGTGAGATAAAACCAACGGTGAAAGCCGAAGTTTTAGCGACTTTCCCTGATTATGGTCTGAGTTATAAGTATGGCGGATGGCATCTCACACGTACCATTGCTGTGGGTGGAAATGGGAAAATTTATGTTTCCGTCGGTTCAAGCTGTAATGCTTGTACTGAAAAAGAAAAAGTTCGCGCAAGTGTTTTGGAAATGAATTCTGATGGTTCAGAACAACGAATTTATGCGCAAGGTTTACGTAATGCGGTAGGTTTGAAATGGGTTGGTAAATTCTTATTTGCGACCAATCAAGGTGCAGATCATTTAGGTAAAAGTAAGCCTGATGAAACTTTTTATGCGCTTAAGCGAGATGCTGATTATGGTTGGCCATCGTGTTATTCATCCAATGGAAAAAATTTTGCAGATCCTAAGTTTAAACGTGTATCAGGCTGTAAAAATGTACCATCACCTTATGCTTATTTCCCGTCACATTCTTCTGCTTTAGGTTTTGATTATTTTGATCATCCAAATACGGATGACGCAATTAAAAATTCATTTTTAGTGGCTTTACATGGCTCAACGGATGAAAAAGTTGGTCATGGTTATAAAATTGCGATTATGCGTAAAGGTCAAAAACTTGAGACTTTTATGGATGGGTTTTTAGTGGGCAAAAAGGTGAATGGACGACCTGCTGATATTTATCGGATTGATGAAAACTCCTTTTATTTTTCGGATGATCGAGCAGGTATTGTTTATTATGTGAGGCGGAGAGAGTAGAACGGCCAAAGTTTTTAAACCTTGGCTTTCAGTGGTGATTGTTTTATCTATTACATTTTTCAATATATTTTGTAGTAGTTAGAATTTTAAATCAGTAGTTTTACAAATCATCAAAATCATCTTGAGTAATTTCATTTTCTTTAGCTAAAATTTGTAAAATACAAATATCATATGCTTCATTAAATTTTAAAAATAGCTTTTTTAAATTACTATCATTATTCATACGTTGATATAAGCTTATTGTCTCCGATTCTATTTCGATAGCACTTGAAATG
>NZ_SGSX01000041.1:0-7511 GCF_004209355.1 Acinetobacter sp. WCHAc060025
CCCTTGCAGGGTGTACGTTGGAACAATTTATTGTTATAAAAAATTAGGTTTATCGACCCTTGCAAGGTGTACGTTGGAACAATTTATTGTTATAAAAAATTAGGTTTATCGACCCTTGAAAGGTATACGTTGGAACAATTTATTGTTATAAAAAAATTAGTTTTATCAATACTTTACAAACTTTATGTTTGAATTATTTAGGATTTAATCCCGCTTTTTCAAAATAGGGAACTAATTTTTTTTGCTGTTCTGGATCTTTTAAAATGCTTTTTAATTTAGAATAAAATTCCTCATAAGACATACCTTCGTCTGCTAAATGTCCAAGTTCGGGTAAATGCGCTAGCTTTTTTGCAAATAGGTCTAGTTGCGATTCAGTGAGCTTATAAAACTCAGTTTTTTCAACTAATTTTTCTTTTACGTTTTTATTATTTTTAAATTTAAAGGTAAAGCTAAAGCCTGTAATTTTTCGTCCAGATTTATGCTGTTCATATTTCGCTATGATGTCTGTAAATTGATTAATTTGTTTTAAAGCAAAATCTAAGACAAATTGTTTAAAATTGCACATAGTCTTATATTGCCCATCTTCAACACCAAGTTGGTTTCTAAAGACATGTAAATCAAAAGTTGGAGTTTTCCCTAGAGATCTCCATTGAATTAATAACTCGTATAACCGAATAGCGTAAGAGCTAGTTAACCTTGAAACCTGCTGCAGTTCATATTTTGTGAAATTTTCTTCCAGACGAGTTATGAGTGGAACAATGTCTTGTGTAAATCGTAGGAAAACGATTCCAGATTGAGGTTCATATCCAATTTTGTCGACCCAGCGGCAGTGAAAGCTACGGTCTTTATCAGTCTTAGGATTAATATCATGGTATGTGACATAGCGATCAAATAAGCTTTTAGATGCATCTCGAAGTACGGTATAGGCAGTATGTTTCTCGACATTAAAGGTATTTATATAGCTACTCGCATGTACTTGTAGAAGGCTATTTTCAGTTATCCCATGTCCTGTTTCTCGAGCTTCAGCAATAGCTAATAAGATCAGTCTTTGTTCAACTGTATCTAAGGTATAGCTAGCCTGAATTAAAGCATTATCCTTTACGATTAATTCACTCATTTCTAATAATAAATTTACAATTAAACTAGGTTGTACAATAGACTATTTTAATGGACTTGTAAATCAACCTAGTTTTAAGGTCGATAAACCTAGTTTTATGGGTCGATAAACCTAGTTTTAAGGTCGATAAACCTAGTTTTATGGGTCGATAAACCTAGTTTTGTTCAGTCTGGAACCCTTAAAAATAAAGGATTACAGCTTACTTAAAAGCATTTAAAAAATTTTAAAAACAATTAAAAGCCTTTTTCATTAAAAAATTGCCCCGATGAATCGAGCGAAAGCGAGATTCATCGGGGCAATTTTTACTACATATTTACGTGACTTTGAGAAAAAGCAAAAACAAAAGCAAAGCAACTCGGAATTCGCTTCGCTCATGAGTTTTTTGCTCGCTACGCTCGATCTGAAATCAAAATTGAAAAGTTCGCACCCATACGGGATGCTCTGCAATGCACGTGATTAATAGATAAAAAGCTTGTAATCAGAGAAAGGGATAAGCAAATTTTCTCAGTTCGCTCGTAGACACTCGCTCTGTTTATCGACTCATGCCACGAGATTTCATTTTAGGTGCATGCAGCTGTGCTTTGAGTTTTATCTGTTGTTCTGCTTTGATTTCATCCACACATTTTTTAATGGCGCGTTAGGATCGGTATAGATTCTGGTACTACTTCCAGGCATGTTCCCTGAAGGCTTCTTTTTCCAGTAATTCCTTCACACCACTTTTTTTCTGCTGCTCATGCTGGCCTTTTAGTTGCTTGTACTCCTGATAAAGTGCATCACGTTGTGCTTCCCAAGCTTTTTTCCCAAATAATAACAGCTTGTTCTGGCCTAATTCATTGTGTTGATCGACCAGGCTTTGCAATTTGGCCTGACTTTGCTGGAGTCCGCTTTTCACGATCTTTTGGGCGAGCTGCTGATTGAACTCGTTTTCGTGGTTTTGCTGCTTGCTCAGGGTATTTTTGACCTTCTCCAGATGATTCTGCATGAAATCCAGCTCTAGATTCGCATCTTTTACGTTGATTTCGCCTTTTAGCAGTTGAATGAGGGTTTCCCTCTGTTTTTCCTCAAACAGGGCTTTTTCGTCAATTGGTGGTGTTTTAGCGCTATGTTTGATTTAAACCTGCTGTTCTGTTTTCAGTTTGCTGAGTTTTATTTCATTTTCAGCAATCAGCATGTCCATATTTCTGCCATATTGCAGCTGTGCCTGATTTCTTTGTTTGATCTAATCATTGCTACGGCTGATTTCGGTTTCAATACCTTGTCTGCGTAGCTCGGTCACTTTCGGTCCTTCGTGCAGGGGGACTTCCAGACCATTTTTCTGGTCTTTGTAGCTGTGGTGGTCGACCTGGGAAGTGGATCCGGCCATGTCGAGATGGATATTGCAGATATCGGCAAAGTGTTCGCGCCAGTGCTCGATTTCTCCACTGTATCTTTGATCCAGTTCCCGGGTTTTGACGGTGAAACGGACATTTCTATTTTGGATTTACAGATGAACTGCGCATAACGCCCATTATGTTAAATTGAAGAAGAGGAAAGGCTAAAAAGTCAAAATTAATACATATTTGACTTTTTGAAAAATAATTATTTGACTTTAATGTTAGTCGTGATATTCTTATTTCTATATTAAATAGGAGATGGTTCATGAAATTAACTAATCACTCTGTTCAAAGAATGAAACAACGCAATATTAATCAAGAAATGATAATGCTAGCCAATATTTTTGGGGAACCAAGTAATAAAGGCGAAAAAATTATCTTAAAAAGAAAAGATATTCATAGAATTATGAAGGTATTAGAAGTTTTAGAAAGACGTGGTGGAATTACTATAGTTGATGATCAAGATACTTTAATAACTACTTACTTTAATGATTCATTTAATCGAAAATTAAAGTCAAATAGTGACTTTAATTTTATTTAAATAGATAAAGGAAGAAGATATGCCACTTAAGATAAACACTGAAGCATTTGCAAAGGTGCCTGAAAATTTAGTTGATCCAGCTAAGCCTAATATTAAGAAGTACAACATTCGTGTGCATAAGACGGATCTAGCTGTTTTAGATGCTTTGGCTACACGAGATGGGATTTCAAGATCTCAATTACTTAATCAGCTTGTAGAAGCAATTCTACTGAATAGTTTATTTAGCTTAGATACACGTGCTGGATATTATGTTGCAAACTCTGCTAATAAACTAGCGAATATTCCACCAAAAGAAGGGTGGGTATTGGATTTAGCAAATAAACATTTCTCAGCAGTTTATGAATTGAAATCACGTTGTGATTATGAAGATACCTGTTCAGAAGAACCTACTGATCGAGATCAGATTCATGAAAAATTATCTCAAGCAGTTAAAGATGGAAAATTAGGAAAAGTTTAATGGCTACATTAAGAGAAAAATTGAAAGATACTTTGGCTGAAAGTAACACAACAATTTATGAAACGGTATCTCTCCGGGTTCCTAGTAAAATTGCTGGGATGATAGATATTATGTCTGTCATTATGAAGACCCCTGTTGCATCCCTTTTAACTGACGATATTACTGAGGCATTGGTTCACGAGTTACTATCTGATTCTAGAAATATTGAATTAATCAACGAACTATATCTTAAAGATAGCACGCTTCTTTCTGGAGGATGTTTGCAAGTTCTTGAACAAAATGAAGTTTTAGAAGTAGAATTTGGCGGATTAGCTTTCCCTAAAAGAAACGTCAATTGACAAAAAGTCAATAATGGTCATTTTTTTGATAATTATGTAGCAAGAGTTTTATGTATATAACTAACTTTAATCTAAATCGAATCACCAAAAGAATCGATATAGATGAGCAGCTTATATCGGATATTTTTAAAAATATTGATATTAATTCATGTTTATCACGTGAAGAAAGAGAAGATCTTCAAAAGGCCGCTACTTTTTTTAAAAAAAGTGTATTAGGTGTAAAAATTGAATTTCATCCTATCGAAGCAATTAAGGATACCGGTACTTGGTTGAATGAACATAATACTGCTGCGTTTCATTTGAATGCAGATTGTCCTAGGTTGAATGCTAAATGGGTAAACTTTTATCTTCCAGAAGAAGTGAGGAATAAAGGTAAGGCTGCAATAGATAGGTTTAGAAAATTAGTTAAATCTAAGATGACTGAAGATGGAACTATAGCTGATGAAAGTTTCATTATTTTTCTTAAAACTGAATTCGGGATAGCAGATCTTAATTTTGGTCGGATAGAAAAAGATAACTCTAGTTCAGTAAACTTCTCTGATGAAATTGAAAAATTATCTTTAGATGAGATTAAGGCACAAATAGATTATTTATTTGAACAGATTTCAAATTTTCCAATGAAGTCTGAGCTACATAAAAAAATTTATGACCTACGTTATTGGGATTCATCTAAATTAAAGCGAATTGAGAAAAATAGACCTTTAGAGGAAAAAAACTTAGCAGAGGAGTTTGCTACTCTAAAAAGTAGGCTTATTGCTGCAACTATGCTTTTCTCAAAGAAAGTGAATAATTTTGATCAAGAAGCTTTAGAAGAGGAAGTTTTGTTAGCATTAAATTTTAAAAAGTGTTCAGAATGCTTTAAGGCTCACTAATTTAAAGTTTATCTAAAATTAACATAATACACCTTATACGAAATGCGTTATAATTCTCTTTAGAAATCAATGCTGTAGTTTCTAGTTGATAGCCCATCTTCCCCAAGGTGGGCTTTTTTTATGATTTTTCACGTTCCACGCTTATTATTTAATCAAAAGACCTCTTGCGAAAGTATAGTTTATCTAATTTTTGAATTGGCTAAAACCTCATAAAATATAGCTTTTGGCTGCTTAAAATTTGACTAACGCAAGAATTCTAAAGTTTCTCAACTTTGATTAGCTCAAATAAATACCATTTCTCTTTTTCTAGGTCTCTTTAAATCACGAATTATGTAACTATAGAGTATACCCTATTGTTATATAATAATACACCCTAAAAACCCTATAACAATAGGGTTGTTTTGTTAATCTAATGTGATATAACATTGAGGTTATCTAATTTTGTTATACTGGTTATGGAAAAAGAAAATTTAGATATTGAAGATCAAATTAAAAACACACCCTTTCAAAGAGTGGGGTATATCCGTGTATCCACTAAAGACCAAAACCCTGAAAGACAGCTCCATGATCTACCCTTTGAGCTAGATAAAACTTTTATTGATCATTTTAGCGGAAAGACTGCCAAACGCCCTGCACTTCAGGAAATGTTCGATTATGTCCGTAGTGGGGACATTGTGTACGCTCATGATGTTTTTAGATTGGCACGTAGCTTGATTGACCTTGTAACCATTGTTCAAAAGCTAAATAAAAAAGGAGTGTCTGTTCATATTGTCAAAAATAACCTGAACTTTACCCCCAATTCAGATGACAAGTTCGATAAGTTTCAACTCCATGTATTAGGCGCTGTAGCTGAACTTGAAAGGGGTATTATTAGTGAGAATCAAGCAGAGGGAATTAAATTAGCTAAAAAAAAGAAAGGTAAATACAAGGGAAGATCGCCTGCGATTACAGAAGAAAAACTAAAAGAGTTAATTCATACCCTTAAAAATAAGGACGATTCATACCCTTTCACTCAAATAGCTAAAGATTATGGTGTTAGTTATATGACTTTAATTCGATATAGGAAAAAGTATGCAAAACAAATTAACGCCCAGTCTGATTGACCTTTTTGACAATTTTCTCGCACTCATAACAAAAAATAAAGGAAAATTTTAAGATCAATTGGATTTAAGATATACAACAATTATGTTTAAACCTATATAAGAAAACACATTAAGCTTCTTTTATAAGGCATTTTTAAAATGATAATTCAACATAAAAGTCGGCAGAGTAAAACTTGAAGTGCGACATAAACCACCTAATTAATTTAAAGGGTTTATGGAGTATATAAAACAGCATCATCCGCATCGACGAACAAACCGACCATGGCGATCTGGCCAGCTGCGCGCGATGTCAAAGCGCCCGCGACATTCGACGTAACCGCACGGGGCGACGCTGGATAGAACACCAACCCGGCATAGTCCGCCCGCGCCGCGATGGTCGCATCGAGCGCCTCGGGTGTGCTGATCCCGCAAATCTTGATTTTCGCGGGCATGCGGTCAGTCGGGGTTCTGGATCAGCCGCACCAGCGTGCAGTCGGGATCGATCAGGTAGCCGATCCTCAGGCCGCTCGCCTCCAGTTGCGGAGCTTTGAAGCGCGGCCAGCCGGTGCTTTTTTCCTCGGCTCCCGCCGCGTTCACCAATGCCACCATGGCATCGAGATCATCCAACCGCAGGCAACAGCCGAACGAGCTCGTAGCTGGGTCGAGGTCAGGATAGGGGAAGAATTCGAGCTGCAAACCGCCGCGCTGCAGGATCATCCAGCCGCGATCCTTCCAACTCGTCGCAAAGCCCAGCTTCGCATAAAACGCCTCTGTCACATCGAAATCGCGCGATGGCAGATTGGGGGTGACGTGGTCAGCCATGGCTCAGCGCAGCTTGTCGGCCATGCGGGCCGTATGAGTGATTGCGGCGCGGCTATCGGGGGCGGAATGGCTCATCACGATCATGCTGGCCTTGGGGAACGCCGCACCAAACGCGCGCGCTGACGCGGCGTAGTGCTCAGTGTCGGCATCACCGAGATTGCCGAGCGACTTGGCCTTGCTGTCCTTGATCAGGCAGCCACCAAAAGCGATGTCGGTGCCGTCGATCCCAACGGTGATATTGTCACTGGTGTGGCCGGGGCCGGGGTAAAATACCTTGAGCGGGCCAAAGTTGGGCGCGGTTGCTGGTTCGACCCAGCCATTGGCGGCGAAAGTCAGGCTGTGTTGCGCCGCAACCATCCCCTCTTGCGGGGCAAGCTGGTTCGACAACGCATTGGCATAAGTCGCAATCCCCGCCGCATGCAGCGCGTCCATACCGCCCATCTTGTCCTGATGCGCGTGAGTCACCACCGCCAGCGCGACCGGCAGGTTGATCTCCTGCTTGATCCAGTTGAGGATCTGGGCGGTCTGGTCATCGGTCCAGGCGGTATCGACCACCAGCACGCGGCCGCCATCCCTGACGATCAAACCGTTGGAAGCGACTGCCCCGAAACCCGGCATGTCGAGATAGGAAGTGTGCTGCCAGACATTCGGTGCGAGCTGGCGGAAAACCAGATCGCCAAACCGTTGGTCGCCAGTTTCCATTTGCTGGCCAATCGTCGGGCGGATTTCACCGGGCATGCACCCGCTCAGCATCAATGCAGCGGCTAATGCGGTGCTCAGCTTCGCGACCGGGTGCATAATATTGGGCAATTCCATCAAGTTTTCCTTTTATTCAGCATTAAAAACCCCGCAAATGCGAGGCCTAGTAAATAGATGATCTTAATTTGGTTCACTGTAGCAAAAATATGG
>NZ_SGSX01000042.1:0-7009 GCF_004209355.1 Acinetobacter sp. WCHAc060025
CTAGCAGTACGTTACAAGGCAAAAGGTATGAGTTATGCAGAGATAGCAGACAAGCTAAAAGTATCTCGTAGATCGGTAATCTACTGGTGCAAATAGCCTAAATCAGATATTAGCCCTTTTAGGCTGTTTTTAGCTTTCCGCCGTGTTGGTATTCCATTACTTGTTTTCAGGTTTAGCGGAATGATTGAAACAGCTTCCAACCGACTGTCTGTAGCAGCTATAGGATTGAGAAGAACAGAGGGCGTGGAGAATATAAATATTTATTTCAATCTCTCTAATTTGTTTTCTTGTTTAGAACAGCATTCAAACATTACTAGATATTAATTATTTTCTTCTTATTAACTTTTCATCTTTCAACCATTTCTTGTTTATTTGGAATAACTTAAATCAGCAGAAGCCATAACCTTTCATTAAAATTAGTTATGTAATGTTTATCAACTTCACAATGGAAAGGGAACGGAGCTTTAAAAAAGAATCCCTCTTAAAGATCACGGAGTCGATGTCCTGCATTGCAGGTTATCGTTATTCACCAATTGTGGTTATCAACTCCCTCGGTTGGAGTAAGTTAATATCCTTTTGAACATGGTATCGTTTCCTCAGAGTGAGTAAACGTCCATCCTCAAATTGAGGACAGGATTTAGGGGTGGGGGCACAACAGACTTACTCCCTCCCTTTTTGACAAGGTACTTCAAATAATACCTAGTCCGCGATGACAGGATTTATATTTCTTCAATTCCTAAAAGCTCAAATTAAATTAGTAACAGGTATTCGATACTAAGCCTTACTATCTTAACCACGTTTCACAGAAGCTCATAGGAAGCGATTTAAGACACTTTAAGTGCTGTGTGGTGCAAGTGGTTGGGCAAGGTGTCTATCGTTTAACCTGAGCGATTCTGTGAGCATGCAGAAATATATTCAAACCTATATCTAGTGGTAAATGTATCTTACAACCACACTATCTAGGAACACAGTAAAACGCAATTCGCTTTCTGAATATATGCATCTGAACTTAGATACATCTTTCTATCAATAAAATCTGACAGCTAAACAAATCAACTCATAAATAAATATGTATACATATTTCTATACCAATCATCAAACAACATATAGAACATTGTATTCAATACATCCCCCTCAAATCTGAGGGCATCTCTAGGACTTGATGCTAATTTCACTCAACGTAATTCTGCGCTCAGTAGGTGTATTCATTCAAACAGCAGTATTTAATTGCTTTTTGGCATTTAAGTTGTTGAATATTGACAAATTTGTTGTTATGTGGTAGTATTCTCTCATAACTAAAAGATACCAATAAATATTGATGTTCTTCTCATCAAATACCTGAAACGCTTTTATATCAATCTATAGACACTATCACGACAAGCCATCTACGAAACTATGGGTTTTTTTGATGATTATTATTTGATCATAAAACTCTATATGCCTTGCTGTGTAAGGCTTTCAGGTTTTCAAGAACAATTCGGATAAACTGAGTATAGATACATCTACCTTACAGATACATATATCAATTTATATAGTAATCAATCTAATTACTTATTAGCTTCTATATACTCTTTATATCTAATAACAATACAAATTAAAACTTATATCTCCCTTTAACCAATAATGAGTAAACTAATAACTTCTAACATATATCTAGGATACAAGATCAATAATCAACTTAATCCAAAAACAGGTATTAAATACAACATAAGTAGAAAGAGTATGCAATCAATCATACACACACTTAAAAGATGCAGAAATGAAATGAATAGACCTACTATACTTCGTTTCACATTATCATTAGATAACAATGACACATTTGATTTATCTAAGTTTACAAGAAAATTAAGAGAATACAAATACAGCTATGGCTTAATTTATAGTTTTGAGTATGCAAAAAAACAGAAAGGATTACATTTAGAACTAGGTATTGTTATTGATCAATCTGACATAAGTCCTGATATGTTTAGGCGTTACTTAATTAAAGTAGTAGCTAATTTAGACGGTATTGAATATGAAATAGTAGATAACTATACAAAAATTGGATTAAACCATCACAAGCCTATGAATGAAGCTATTAAAGGCTCTGGACATAATTTAAATAATGATGATCAATTTGTAGATGCAGTTTATCGTTACTCATACCTAGCAAAACAGAATGACAAAGAATTAGTAAATAGAAGTAAAACATTTGGTACTGCTATTAGAATTAAGGAAAAACAATAATAATGATCGACTATAATCAACATCAAATTAACCGCGTATACAATCAACTAATATCAAATTTAGTTATATGGTAATACCTAATAAAAAAAGTAAATGCAGAAACAGAACAAGTATACAAAGTATTAAAGAATAAGGAAAGGTTAGACAAGATTACATCAAATATTATGAATGCTCTGCCTAGTTTAGATGGAATTGATATTATTAATGTAAGCCTATATATACCATTAGTGGATAATGTAAAGCTATTTAAAGCATCCAGAGATTCAGAGCTTTAATAGGTATTATTGTACCTCTCACGTGTACATGTATGTTCACTCACGTGTGAGGTGCGGTGTGCCTATGCGCTTTTATGATTTTTTAATTTTATAGATCTTTGATATAAAGAGTATTTTCTAGAAATTGTTATTAGGTTATCTATATCATTTGTATATTGATTAAATTTTAATAGCATATTAGGTTCCGACATTTCATCTAAAAATTTATGCATATCATAACTTTTAAGCGATACTTCTATATTTATAAAAAGATTTTTTTTAGATTCTATAAATAAATTAATATTATTTTCTAGTTCATCATCAATAAGACTACCTTTTAAAAATAGTAACTCTCTATTGATTTTATCAGAAATTTTTTTGATATTATTAAGGTTGGTTAAAGCATTTTCTTTACTTTGTAGAGTATTCTTTAATTCATATATACTTTGATTTATAGCTGATAGATCTTTAGTAATTTCATTTGCTTCTTTTGCTATTACTTCACTTCCTTTTTGATTTCGCCAATCTCTAGATATTTTAAAAGCTCCTAAGATAGCTAATAAAGTGGCTATTATTCCAAGACTATCACTTAATTCCATACCTTATCCTTTTAAAACTCTATAAACAGTAGCAACACCACACTCTACAGCTTTAGCTACTTCTTCTTTTGTAAGCCCTTTATTAGCTAACTCTTTAATTCTAGCATGTTTTTCTAAATCTGCTTTCTTTCCACTTGGCTTGTATCCGCTTCTCTCTAAACCTTGTTTAATGCGTTCTATACGCTTTTCATTGTCCAATCGAGCCATAGTAGCAAGCAAATCAATTAACAAGTTATTAACTAGATTTAGGATAGAGCTTGTAATGGTATCATCTGCATTCATCAATACGTGAGTAGTTGGTAGATCGGAAACAACTAGCTTCAATCCTTTATCTTTAATACGTCTTTTCAATATTTCAAAGTCATCTTGTTTTAAACGTGACAATCTATCAACGCTCTCAACAAGTAAAGTATCTCCATTCTCTGCTTCATCTAACAATTTATTTAATACAGGTCTATCTAGCTTTGTACCTGATTCATTTTCTACATATTCAACTACAACGCCGTGTATGGTATTAGCAAACTCTTTTAAATCATCTAATGCTCTTTCTGCATCTTGATCTTTTGTACTGGCTCTTACATATATTCTAACTGTCATTTCTCATTTAACTCTACCCTATTAAGTCTTATGATAATACTATCATTTAATTTAAAATAATAGTCTATTGATAGATATTTTTATCATTTAACTCTATTATCATTTGGGTATAGTCTAATGATAGATAATCTTTAAATTTCCTATAGATTGTCTAGTTACTAACAAATGACTAATATTAATGAAAATTTCAAAGATAAAAGTATATGGCTATCGTCTATTGCAATAAATGTAAACAGTGTGGTGAATCAAAATTAAAAGGTAGTGGTTGGATTACTTTCATTCTGATTCTTTTTTATATTATTCCTGGTTTGATATACATGATTTGGCGTAGGTCAGGTCTAGGTGAGTGTAAATTTTGTGGAAGTTCTGATGTAATACCTGTAAGTCAAAAGCCAATAGAAAACAATCAACAAAAAATTGCTATGAATCAGCCACTATTTGAAAATGTTCCACATATAAATTGTCCTGATTGTAGGGAGTTAATTAGATTTGATGCTCGTAAATGTAAGCATTGTGGTTCATTTATCGATCAGCAGAATAAATAATTTATTTGTTCTCTCTACGTGAATGAAACAGTACAACTGCCCTGCAAATTAATTTCTATTCACGTAGAGAGCTTACATTTATTGGTTAATTAGAAACTAACTTCTGTGAAATAAGTACATAAGCATTTATTTCCACAAGTTGCTAGTGGAAGTAAAGGTGCATTCTTAACGGTATATATCCCATTTTCATTTATTGAATTGGGGCAAGATTCTTTATCTATATTGAGTCTTAATGTTGATTTCAATTTTTTAGCTCTGTTTATTTCTCTTTCTGACCAAGCTCTAGCTCTAGCATAAAATTCAGCTTCTGTAATGAATCCGAATAAATCTGTTTTATCTATAGATTCAATATTTATGAAATTTAGGAATCCATTATTTACTTTTAATCGAGTATTTATTCCTAAGTCACGCTTTTGCTGTGCTGTAAGAGGTTCACCATAGTTAAGCACTTTTTTAGTATCTTTTCTTTCAAACAGTTCTAAATTTACTTTAAGTAACTTTGTGATCTCCTTTGCTTTTGAATGGTTAAAAGATTGGTAATCTAATAACTTATTTACGTATGTTTTAATAAATGTATCTATTACTTTTAACTCTTCTTTTTCCATCTCTAAATTTGGTGTGATTTCTAAACTCATAGTAACCTCTGTCCTGTTATTTATATCTATATAGCTTGAATCGATCAACTTTATCAATATTCACCACATTGGTTGTATTTCAATAGTTTATTAAGTTTGCTAACCTATTTGCATGAGTTAAATATTAATTAAGTTGAACATAAACATGACTACAGAAGCACCAAAAAACTATACTTTCTCTATCCCTGAAATCCAAAATGTTTTGGATGTAGATAAGGATTTAGATAAATCAGCTATTCAAGAAAAGCTAAAGGGCTTTAAACAATATCCAAAATTTATTTACAGCCTTGATGATTTAAATAGCATTTATGATTTTTCTGAGCTAACTCTTGATAAAGCAAAACAGTATGCTGAAAGCCGTAATGCTGATCGTGCTAAGAAAGCACAAGCAACACGTCTAGCAAATAAAGCTAAAATTGCTAAAGAAGAAAAGAAAGCTAAGTCAAAGCCTGCTAATGAATTTGATGAATTAGGTAAATTATATGTTGAGCAAGCTAAACTTCGTGTAGAGATTGCCAAACTATCACAAGAGCAAAATCTATTAGATAAGAAAATTGTTGAACTTGAAAAGAAAATGAATGTGCGTTGATTAAATCGACCACTTGAAAGGGGGCTAGTTGCTCCCTTTTTTATTGAACACTTTAAAACATGCTAAATACTGTATAATCTTGATCAATCAAATAGAACAAGAATGACCATGTATGAGCAATCTATCTATTAACCAAGCAAGCAAATTATTTAAAGTCAGTCGAAATACTATCTATGCTCGAATCAAGAAAGGCGAGATAACTAAAAACAGTGATGGTACTGTTTCTGCTCAAGATATGATGCGACTATTTGGAAATAAGACTGATAAGAAAGCTGTAGAGCAAGCTATCACTGAGCAACTGAATAATACAAATAATATTGAACAACCTATTCAACATAAACTTGAACAATCTAAAAACAGCAATGAACAGCTTTTACAGCAACAAATTGAACAACTCAAATTACAAGTTGAACAACTTGAAAAGCAACTTGAATACGTCAAAGCAAATGAAGCATGGCTTAAACAGCAACTAGATCAAAAACTAATTGAATATAAGAACCATGAAAAGAAAGGCTTGTTAGGTCGTTTATTTGGCTAATTTAACGGTGAATTCTTAGCATCTGTACATGAATTGTGATACAAATATTTCAGAAATGAAAAAGCCCGTATTTCCTCGCTCGCCAAAGTTTAGAAATACAGGCTTGAATCCTTAGAACACGTTTGCACATGATCTGTAATTAATAATACAGAACAAAAGTGCATTTGCAAACAGGTACGTTATGCAATGCAACAATTATCGCTAGACTTAGCACAAATTACAGACAGATTCCCAAGCAAGCCTTATTGCTCGGATGATCTGCACATGGGGCTACAGATTCGTCCCAAACATTTAGCATTGCTTAAACGCTATATTCAGCCTAATCACCCTTACTACACTCATTTCTTTGTTTTTGATCTTGATTCATCAACAGCATACATCGACTACTTTTATTCGATGGTGGGCGTACCTACTCCTAATTTAATTGTAGAGAATCCTGAGAACGGACATGCACACTACATTTATCAATTAGCAACTCCAATCTATCAGACCAATGCAAGCAACGATAAGCCAATAAAGTACGCCAATGCAGTTTATACGGCTCTTAGACAGGTTTTAGATGCAGACATCAACTACAGTGGGCTTATAACTAAAAACGCCGTACACAGCTCATGGCGAACGTATGTGCTGCGTGAACAACCTTACACACTTGATCAACTTTCTGAACGTCTAGACTTAACAACTCGTCAGATCAATAAAGAAATTAAAGTAGATGAAGCTGTAGGGCTTGGTCGTAACTGCTGTGTGTTCCATACAGTGCGACATTGGGCTTATGTTGAAGTAAGGAAGTACCGAGCTAAATCATTCAATCAGTGGCTTGAATCGGTCATTGCTCAATGCTGTTCTGTGAACAATCAATTCACTGCTCCAATGCAGTACAACGAGGTTAAAGGCATTGCTAAATCTATTGCTCGTTGGGTATGGAAACGAGATGGTTACGCATACCAAGAATTTATAGATCGTCAGACACGTAAGGGACAACTAGGCGGTAAAGCCAAAGGGGAAGCATATAACGCTAAACGTAAG
>NZ_SGSX01000043.1:0-5926 GCF_004209355.1 Acinetobacter sp. WCHAc060025
AATTTCACTTAAGTTAGCTAAAAGTTTCTGCTAACTCTAGCAATCCTATTACAAAATAATTTGAAATTTAGTACACCCTACTGAGTTTGGATGACGCCTTGTTTCTTAAATACCAACGATAAATTTTTGTCATCATCAGCCAAATTTGTAGATGAGAACCTTTTTGCTTTGTGGCTGAAAGTATCTGGAACATGAATACACAACTGGTACAAATTAAATGCGACTTCTTCCAAGTCAGTATCATCAGCATTTAAAGAATTTTGATAAATGAGTGTGTAATCTGTACTAACGCTATTAACTACTCCTAAAGCAAAATCAGCCCCCTTATCTGTTAGTATGACTAGCAATACCTTATGGTCGAAACTCATCCTCGCATAGAAAACTTCCTGAGATTTGAGTTCATGAAGCACTTCCGTCAATTCTTCTAAATCTGGATTATCCAGCAACTCGTATAGATAAACCAAGTGACCACGATTCATTGCTTTACATAGTAAGCGATTCATTTTTACTACGTTATTCTCACGATAGTATTTATCCCCTAGCTCACAGCCAAGATAATCATTAGTGATAAGTTGAGATTTTTGATAATGTGATTTTTTCATATTAATTTCCTTTGTATATTTTGATTTATCCCATATTGTAAAATTGGACGTACAGAAACCCCTCAAGTTATAAAAACCTAAGAAGTTAAGTTGTGATGTATCCAATAGAGAGCTTGGGAGTGGTGATGGGCAAAGCCCAAATGTTTAAATCTTCTGATTATTTTTCTAAGAAGATAAGTTATATATTTTAAACACAACACAGAAATAGTGAAAGATACAAAACACACTTTTTTGTATTAATCAAGTAAATTTCACAATTTAATAAAAAATTAAATTAAATCTGAACCAAGAGAGCAACCCAAAAAAGCCCCAATTTAAAGCAAACAGCTAATATCCTTGATTTAGGGGCACTTGTGCACTTTTTTTATTTTAACCATGTATTAATTGAGTTTCGATGAACACCTAACTCATTAGCTATCGCCGTATTACTCATCCCTTTAGTTTTCAATTGCTGTGCTTGTTTTCGTTTATCTTGATATAACATAGATCGTACTGTACCGCCTTTAGATGCACCTAAAGCCCCTTTACGTGTCTGACGATCAATAAACATTGCATAGCAGTGGGGATCACGTTTCCATACCCAACGAGCAATACTTTTAGCAATGCCTTTCATTTCATTATGATTCATGGGTAATGTGAATTGATTGTTCACCTTGCTACATTCAGCAACTACAGCATCGAGCCATTGATTGTATGCTTTACCTCTAAACTTCCTTATCTCAACATAAGCCCACTTACGTACTGTATGGAATACACAGCAATTACGACCAAGCCCCACAGCTTCATCAGGTGCAATAGGCTTATTAATCTGTTTTGATGTTAATTCTAAATGTTCAGCTAATTGATTCAGTGTATAGGGTTCAGAACGTATCGTATATGTTCGCCATTGCTCGTGTACGGCGTTTTTAGTGATTAGACCTGTATAACCTACATCAGCGTTTAAAACGTCCCTGAGAGCGTTATACACGGCGTTACCGTACTGTATTGGTTTTGGTTTACTAGCATCAGTTTTATAGATTGGAGTTGCTAACTGATAAACGTAATGTGAATGTCCGTTTTCAGGATTCTCTACAATTAAATTTGGCGTAGGAACACCTGTCATTGAATAATAAAAATCAATGTACGCCGTGTCGTAATCCAAATCGAATACAAAGAAATGAGTGTAGTAAGGATGGTTTGGTTGTATGTATTTTTTCAGCAATGCTAAATGCTTAGGTAAAATCCTAACGCCATAATTCAAATCATCAGAACAATAGGGTTTGTTCGGTAATTTGTCTGTAAATTGCTCTAAGGCTAATGATAATTGTTGCATTGCATAACGTACCTGTTTGCAAATGCACTTTTGTTCTGTATTATTAAAAACAGATCATGTGCAAACGTGTTCTAAGGATTCAACCTCGTAACTTCTCTACCGCCAAGTTTTGAAAGTTACGGGGTTTTTCATTTTCTAGGCATAGTTTTATCATACTTCCTGTCATAACTAAAACAACTCTTACTCATTAGCTTTGATCAATTTAAATCGGATATGATTCCTTGTAATCAATTATTACTCTTTGTTTATTCCCTATGCCTAAATTTACTGTAGCTGAATTATCTAAAAAATACGGTATTGCTCGTACTTCGATTTATGATCGAATGAAGAATGGTACTATCAGTTATGAGGTAGATAATCAAAATAGAAAGGTGATTGATTTAAGTGAAATGCAACGTATTTACGGTATGCCTGACAATAAGGCTACAAGTAAGCCTGACAATACGGTAACTGACAACACTACAATAGAACTGTACAAGCAATTAATTGAAGAATTAAAACAAGATAAACAATATGCAAAAACTCGTGAAGAGCGTATGTATAAAGAGATTGAATCATTAAAGGACAAGATTGATAACTTAACTTTAGCTTTGGGATATACACCTTTAGAAAATCAGGCTGATAACACGCCTGACAGTACAATTGAACAAATCCGTACAACCATAAACGTACAAGAAACTGAACAACCTAAATCAAATGTTAATGACAAATCTGAATACCGATCACGTACTTTAAAAGATCGTTTAGAGAAAGGACTAAAAGCGTTTTTTAAATCTTGATAATTTACTTCAATCTATATCTATCATGCTTAACAAATCACACTTATTAAAAATTTAAACTATTGAATATTAAAAGAATGATAATTTAATACCATATAAAAAGTATGGGATTATTCAATCATCAATGTTACATGAAATTACTCAATTTCCTTGATCTATATATGCCATTGCCTAACCGATATTTATAGGGGAGGAAATTAATGGATTTTAAATTTTAAAATATATGCGTTTAAAGCTAGATAAAGCACATTTATAGCCCACATAGATTGTTACCGTAGATAAATGGTGGAATGTTTCATAAGGTCTATATCGAGAGTGTTTAAATCGCATGTTTAGCTTTGCTCTCTGTAAGTTTTTTAGCTCTCTTTAAAACATTCTGCAAACTATTCAATCTCCATTCCTTATTGTTTGGGCTTTTAATATTCATCTTGTTTAAGTAATCCACCATTGCACGTTGGCTCATGTTTAAACTTAGCAGCATTGGTGCCATCTCTTTAGCAAAGGTATCTGCTTGTTCCTTACGTTTGCCATTTGTTGCCTTGATATTCTCATGCCCCATAACTCCCATTGGCTCACCACGTGCCTTTTTCGCTTGTAATGCAGATTTAGTACGTTCACTTATCTTTGACGCTTCCCATTCAGCAAAAGCTGATAATTGTGTAAGTACTAATCTTGCATCTGTACCATTTCCCAAATTTGGCAAGTCGGTAAATTCAATATTCACAGTATCAAGTAGTTCAAGAAAAAGCCTTACGTTACGAGCAATACGATCTAACTTGGCTACCAATAGCGTAGCTTTGTTTTTCTTAGCTAAAGCAACTGCATTATTCAATTCAACTCGGTTTACTTTACGTCCGCTATCAATTTCAGTGAATGTACCAACGATCACTGCATCAGATTTTGATTGCAGATACATTTGAACCTGTTGTTCTTGAGCTTCTAAGCCTAAACCCGAAACACCTTGTTTATTCGTTGATACTCGATAATAGAGAACGTACTTCATTCACATGACCCAAATAAGTAATGAACATTTAGTTTTGGGTCAATATACTCAGATTGATATAATTAAACAATCTAAAATCACATCAGTTTCTAAAAACTGATCGGTATTTCTATTTCCTTCAAATCACCTTTTACAATACGAAGTATTTTTAAGTTTAAAGTTTTTGTCTTTTTCAGTTCCTCTGGTTTAACTTTATTAAATTCTTCAGGAGATAAAGTTGTTCGATTATTGATAGAAACAATCACATCACCAACTAGAATATTAGCGTTATAGGCTTTTGAATCCTGAGTAAGCTGATGAACATAAACACCAGTATTACGTTGATATAAAGGTCTTTCATTTATAGGTATGTTTCCCATACGAATACCAAACATATCTGGCTGTTTATAAAATAAATCTTTAACATAAAAAAGAACTATATAATTATAAATAATATCAAAATTATTAGGGTCATCTTCTCTACTATAAGGAATAGATACGTCTGTTTCTTTATAAAATATAACTAAGGTTGCGCCTATTTTTTTAGCTTGTTCAATTACATCATTTTTAAAAAGTTTTCTGTCCATAAACCTACTTGAACCAAGTAGAACATAGCCACTCTCTTCCAAATCATCAAGATCAACATTCGTATCCTTATGATCAATAATCTTTACATTTTCATTAGGTTTTAAATATTCAAAGTGCTTTTTTGACTCGGGCTGTCTATCAATAGGTTTATAGAACTTACTAACATTAGTAACAGTTTTAGCTTGCTCTATACTCAATCCTGAGCTTGATCTTGAGAGAGGAAGAGAAATTAATGGAACATCTGTATAGCGACCATCACTTGTAACTATGATTGAACGTAAGTTTTTATCACTTACTTTTGAAACATCTTTCCGTACATCTAAATCATCATCTCCACTACTTTTTACTTTGGTTACTTTAATTAAAGTTAAGTTCGGATTACTGCTCTTTTTATTGGTAATGACAGTGCTTCCATCTTTATTTTTATATAGGTATATATAAAAATCAGCCTCGACTGAGCCAGCATAAATAGAAAAACTTGATGCCATTAAAAGGCTGAAAGTAAGAATTTTCTTTTTCATAGGAATGTTTTATCTAAGATTTATACAAAATTATATATTAAATAACTTTCTCTACGTGAATGAATGAGCAGGATTACCCACTCATTTTAATTTCATTCACGTACACGCTGTTGCTTAGGCTACTTTAGTGTATTTATCATCATTACAAGCTCTTGATGGTCTTGTATGACCAAAAGAATAACGCTTGAGTTCATCAGGTAGTAAATCTTTTTGTTCAGACTTACAAAGGTAACTTGCTCTGATCATGGCATCATTAAATTCAGTTTTTAGATCATGACCATACTTGTTAATGAAATTGCCATTTTCAGCCTTACTCGCATCCTGAGCTTGTATAGTGCTTTTACAATCCCTGTATCGTAAAAAACCACACTCATTCTCTCCGTGATAACCAATATAGCTAAAGTCACTTTCAGATTCTAACTGAACAACAAAAGGTAATTTATTTAATGTCCGATTTATAATTGAAACTATCTCTCTGTACTCAAATCTATTATTTCCAAAGTCCACAATAAACATAAGGTGAATATGGTCATACTTAAAACTCTTAATCATCTTGGATTCAATTGAATATATGATTTCAATATCAGCAGGCTTACGCTTTCTGACTTTATAGTTTTCTATTTTTTTATCATCAAGTTTTAGATTATTACTATTAATTAAACGAGCATCACGTTCTTTTTCAAAGTTTTTAAATTGACTAATATACGTTTCTTTAATCTTTTGAATAATCTTAGTTGGTAACTGATCTGCTTTAAATTCTACAATGAAGTGCATCATTCTAGGTGACTTCATGTTCTGTCTACATCTTTCTAAGACTTCCCTTGTAGCTTGTACATTGTGGCTTCTATCAGCTTTGTTTAATACATTCTTACCTTTTTGTTTACGTTGTTTATTGATCATAGAATAAATACTTCTCCCTTTATTTATTTAATTAAGATATAACCAATCCATACCTTATTCTTAAAGATAATCTTCTAGTCTTTAACTGTAGATATATTCTTAGACTACTGTTAAAAGTGCGCCAATTTTTTAGTGCTTTTAAAACAAAAGATCCCCATACCAAAACAATTAACAATTGCGATGGATTATTGAATCCGTAAGGCTTTATGGGGAATAACTATTGCTTATGTGCTATTGAAATA
>NZ_SGSX01000044.1:0-5752 GCF_004209355.1 Acinetobacter sp. WCHAc060025
GCTTATTTTAAAATAATAGTAGTGAAGATTTTCTAAAATTAACATAATACACCTTATACGAAATGCTCTTTTTATATCTATATAATTCAATGTGTTAATTGATATCATAAAGCCGAACTCAGCTGAGTTCGGCTTTTTTGTTGAATACTACCGTTCCACGCTTAATCTTTAATCAATGTTCCACGCTTTTGATTAGCTCAATTGAATAATCAGGATGCCTGGTCTTTTTCTTTTTGGCGTTCATCCAGCTCTTTCTTCAGTGCCTTTTTATCCTGGTACGATGCAATCAGCATAATCGGGATCAGCAGCGGAGCCACAATAATGCCCAGGGCAATATCTTTCAGTTTCGGCATGAGCTCTCTCCCTTGATTGCTCAGTCATGATCAAAAACAGCATTCAGTACACGGCCAAATAAGCCACGTTTTTTGTGTTGTGGCACTGCCACATTTTGCAACGTGGCATGCTGTAGCGTTTGGGTGTGGTATGCCGTAGTTTCTTGCTGTGGCACTGCCACATTTTCTGCAATATTTAATTCATTATTCTTTTTATTATCATTGTCTTGTTGTGTTGTCGCATGCTGTGGTAGGTCGGTGTCGCATGCCGTAGCATCTTGTTGTGGTGCTGCTGTGGCAGGAGCAACACTTTTCAGCTCAATGAGTGTTTGCATACGGTCAATTTGTTGCATTAACCGTTCTTCACGTTCTTGGTATTTTTTGACTTCATTTTCTAAATGGGCAATAAGTTTTTTTGTAGATTCATCACCTTCTTGCTTAGATGATTCAATTTTTTGAGATGTTTGCTCAGGTTCTCCAAAGCATCGGATGACCTCTGCTAGATCGAATTGTCCATCACTGGAGCGTGATAAACGTCCATTACGTACAGCTCTGTAAATGGTTGATCTATCCACATGAAATTTTTTAGATACTTCACTTAGTGATAACTTAGCCATTTACGGTGTCCTTTTTATTTGATGGCATATATCCCACTTTTTTTAGGTATGGGTATAGTTCTTTTATTCGGTCAGGGTCTTGCAGCATCTCAGCAATACGAATAGCAAATTGCGGATAGCTTTCAGTTCCCTGGGAATAACGACCCATTTCAGGAAGTTCGGAAAGTTTATTTGCAAACATATGCCGTTGAGCATCGGTCATCTTTGAAGAAAGACCCAAAGTATCCGGATCTCTTTCTATTGATGGGCTGTCCTTCTTTTTCTGTTTAAAGTTAAAAGAAAATCCTGAAATTGATCGACCTCTTTTGTGTTGTTCATACTTCACTGTGATATCTGTATGTTCGTTAATTTGTTTAATAGCGAGCTCAAGTACACTAGTTTTAAAGCGTTCCATACGCTTGTACTCAGTATCGAGTACGCCAATTCTTTGACGGAAATCACTTAGCTCTATAATTGGAGTAGAGCCCGTACTTCTCCAAGCAATTAATAACTCATATAAACGAACAGCATAAGCACTACTGAGATTACTAACTTGCTGCAATTCGTATTTAGTAAAATGCTCTTCTAAGCGCGTAATTAATGGAACTATGGCAGGGGCAAAAATAAGCTTAACCACTGCTTCATTATCTACATATCCAATTTCACTAACCCAACGGGATCTATAGTTCTCAATATTCCCTCTTTCATTTATTTTTTGATAGCTGAATTGTCTTGCGAATAAATCATTACAGGCATCTTTTAATGCCTGATAAGCGGTATTGCGATGTACGCCAAATTGATTGATATAGCTTTCTGCATGGACAGTTAAGGGATCATTAGCATTAATCCCTTTCCCACTTTCTCTTGCCTCAACAATAGCTAATAAAATTAAACGTTGTTCTACTAAATCTAAGTTATAACTTGCATTAATTAAGGCATTGTCTTTTACAACTAACTCTCTCATGAAGCACCAGTATTATTTATTATGCTATGACACCTTAATTAATTTTAGTGCTATAAGCAAGGTAAACGGTGTCATATTGCAAGGTAAACGGTGTCATATTGCAAGGTAAACGGTGTCATATTGCAAGGTAAACGGTGTCATATGAAGTCTAGAAGCCTTTATTTACAAGGCTTTCAGCTTACCTAAAAGCATTTAAAAACTTTAAAATAATTAAAAGCCCAGGCAAGGAAAAATTGCCCTATGTTTTCGCTACGCTCAAACTCTATTGAACTTCGCTTTCGCTCAGTTCGTAGGGGCAATTTTTGGCTTAAAATTTCGTGACTTTTTAAAAAAGAAAAGCAACTAGGAATTCGCTTCGCTCATAGAACTTTTTCACTCGCTTCGCTCGACATAAAGCCACCGTAATCAGTTCGCACCCATTCGGGATGCTCTGATTCTGAGTTCTTGATACACAGGGGAGCCTGTAATCAGGGAAAAACAGGTGAGAAAATTTAGATCCCTGTAGTTCGCTCGTAGACACTCGCTAAATGCTCTCATTTGCGATTTAAGAGTTTTTTCTTAACTCAACTATAAAATCTACTGTGGTTTAGCAAAACATCGCTAAAAACCCTATTTTTTTGCGTTTAAACAGCATTCATCAAGGTCGGTAATCGTTGTTATTTTCATTTTCTGGTTTTTTAGGCTCATTTTTCTGCTGTTTTTCCAATTCTTGGCGTTTTAAAAATGCCAAATGTTCTCGTTCGTGTCTTTCTTGTTCATAGCGTTGTTCTTTTTGCTCTCGTTCTTTACGTAATTGCTCTCTAAATTCACTTTCTCTGCGATCATTTTCAATTCTTCGTTGGCGATCTACTTCCGCTTGGCGTACTTGCTGCATTCTTTCTTGTTCAATTTTGAGATCATCTGCCCGTTTTGCTTTAAGGAGGGGACTCATATCATCATTAAAATCATGTAGGGTATCGAATGAATGAACGTACTCTCGTTTTAGCTTCTGCCAAAACGAGGGTTTTATCGTTGGTCGTTCAATCCCATTATTTTCCAGTATCTCTGAGCATTGGCCTAAGCGCTGGACAACATTCTCAATATCGTATTCTTTAGCAAGTTGTTCGACCTCGGTTGCGTATTCTCTCCAGTTCTCATTTTTTGCCTGTTCTACTGATTTTTCAGTCGCATAAAAATCAGGTTTTTTTATATCTCTGTAAGTATGATGATAAGAGTCATAAAACAAATTATTGGTATGTAGGTAAAAATCGCTTTTGTTTTCTGCTAACCATCGTTTTGTCTTGGTGAGATTTGATTCAATCTGCTTTTGATTATCAGCAGCATTGCTTTGAATGGTGTAAAACTGATTGGCAAATTCTGCATAAATATCCTGGCACCGAATGAAGTCATCATATGCGTTGTCGATCTGTTGAACCTGTTGTTCTTGCAGGCGTTCTTCTTCTAGGTTGAGATTTACTAATTCTGCTAAAAGCTCTTTTTCTTCTGCTTCGGTTAACTGAAGTTCGTTTTCCAGCTGGGTAATCTGATCTTCTAATCGACTTGGAACAATAATTTCTTGATCAAGGCCCTTGATGATCTGTTGGTATTCTCGTGCAGCATCTAAATTTTTGGCTTTGATTGCATCATTTTCAAGTGCAATTCTTGGTAGCACAATTTCAGTGTTACGTTCTTCAAGCGGTCTTTTTTGTTCCTCGTCATATTGTCTGCGAAGTGCTGTAGCTTCATGCCCTTCATGATGAGTGGGTTCAAGAAAGTCTAAGCCCTGATCCTTGTAACTCCGGTGGTCGATGCGTTCGTCTAGCCCGGCATTTTCCAATACTGTATTTACAACATTGGCAAAAGTTGCTCGGCTGTCCTTCAGGATCTCGGGACCATGGTCGTTGAAGATTCTTTGTTTCTTTCCTAATTCGCCTTTTTCATTGATGAGTCTGGTAGTGAACATCATGTGTACGTGATAGTTTTTATTATTGGTTTCATCGTTATGTTCATGTGGTGCATGGATGCAGGCATCGACAATAACATTGTGCTTGTTCACAAAGTCTCGGCAAAAGTCATCAACGATTTTTATGCGTTCTGCATCTGTTAATTCATGTGGTAAAGCACAGATATATTCTTTGGCGAGTCGTGCATTGGCTTTCATTGAGCCATTGGCATTGAATTCTTTTTTTTCTACTGTATTCCAAAGTGTTTGACGGTCTAAAAGTTTTGTATTGGTATGTTCTGGTGCATAAATATTTTTGTATTCAAGTCCCTTTTTTTTAGTGTAGTCCTGAGTCTTTCCAAAAGTCAGATCCTCTAGTTTTTCACAGGCACGATAAGCAGCACAAGCAACGGCTGAACGTCCGTCACTTCGTGAGATGTTGCTTTCATTCAAATGAAAAATTGCCACTTTAAAAACCTAAATTTCTGCATACCGTGGTTTTGATTTTTGCAACTTTGAAAAAGTTGCTGACCATGCTAAAGCGAGGTCATGGGGTACAGGGGTTTCCCCTGTCGCAACGTCCACTTTTCTATCGAAGATGAAAAGTGGGTAAGTGCGCCCTTCATTTCATTCCGGGAAAACTCCGCTTCGCTACGTTTGATATTGCTCGCTTTGTTTTTTGACTCTATGATGATGTTTGATTATTGATCATCACGGTTTAATACTATGTCAGATATTCAAGAAAAGAAAGATGCAGTTTTAAAGAAGCTCACTAAAGCACAGCAGAAGAAGTTATCTCTACAAGAGCAAATTGAGTATTTGAAAAAAGAACAAGAGCAGATCTTAGAACAGGCAAAACAGAAACAGAATGAGCTTAAACTTAAGCAGCAAAAACTTTTAAGTGAAGCCAAAGCTCAAGAACGGAAAAATGAAACTAGACGGAAAATTTTGCTTGGCGCTTGGGTTTTGAATAAATTTAAAAATGATGAATCTTTTAAACATCAATGGGCTGATTTTGAGCAGTTTTTAAGTGCGGAAAGTAAGACAGAAGAAAATAGACAGAAAGATAAAGAGCTTTTTAATGATCTTTTTAAGGGATAAGTTCTAAATTTCATATAAGAGATTTTATGTTAAATCACTGATGTTTGATTTTAGAATAATATTATGAATTGCTTTTATCTCTTCCTCTTTTTGAGCTTGAAACTTTCCATAAGTTGAAAAATGTAAATGCTTATAGATTAAAGGTTTTTTTTCATGAAAAACTTTAAGAGTATGTCCTTCTATTTGTTTAGCATCATTCATCCATGAAAATATAGATGTTTTTTTCATTAATTTAAAAACAGCATCAGAGATAAATACAGCTTTAGTGTGTTCTGAAAAAATGGCTTTATGAATGTATTGTAGATGATTTTTATCAAGATCAGAGCTTTTCAAATCATTTCTACCAGTTGTGGGAAGATGAAGAAGCTCGATAAATGAAATACGAGAAGCATCTTTGCAAGAAAGTCTAATTTTTGAAAATTCTTTATGATATTTTCGCCCATCTCCTTTATATCCATCTAATAAAAAAGGATGATGTACATTGTATTTCTGCCAAAATGAAATAGCATCCTCATGATATTCAATGATTTTAGAAAATATTTTTTGTTCTTCAATATTGGGAGCGTAATTGGCATCTAAGCCAATAAATAAAAACTCTGCTTGAGTAGGACAACATCCCTGATAAGGTTTTTGGCGGAAAGCGTGAATTAGTTTTTCACTTGGATGAACGTTATACATATTTTTATCAGTAGACGTAATGCAAAGAATATTAGTTTATCCGATATAGACACCAACATATTAAACCGTCCGATAAGAAAATCGCAAAAGCGCATATTCTAAAAGTGGACATTTTTATTGGTGAGAATATAGACATTTTGAATGGGTTCTAACAAAAGCA
>NZ_SGSX01000045.1:0-5530 GCF_004209355.1 Acinetobacter sp. WCHAc060025
AGCTGGCGATGACTTACTCTCACATGGGTAACCCCACACTACCATCAGCGCTAAGAGGTTTCACTTCTGAGTTCGGGAAGGGATCAGGTGGTTCACTCTTGCTATTGTCGCCAGCAAACTGTTTATGATTAATCACTTGGTCTTATTTAACTGTATTTACAGTGTGTGCCTAGCTTTGGTCAAAAGAGTTATTAACAGGATAATTTGAGTTGGCAATTGTATCTAGCTTTTGAACTAAATCAAGATCAATCATTGCTGATTGTTTGGTTTTGAATCGATTGTTGCATACAACACAACTGTTTGGGTGTTGTATAGTCAAGCCTCACGAGCAATTAGTATTGGTCAGCTTCACATGTCACCATGCTTCCACATCCAACCTATCAACGTCGTAGTCTTCAACGGCTCTTTAGAGGACATAAAGTCCTAGGGAAATCTTATCTTGAGGTAGGCTTCCCGCTTAGATGCTTTCAGCGGTTATCCCTTCCGAACATAGCTACCCGGCGATGCGACTGGCGTCACAACCGGTACACCAGAGGTTCGTCCACTCTGGTCCTCTCGTACTAGGAGCAGATCCTCTCAAATTTCCAACGCCCACGGTAGATAGGGACCGAACTGTCTCACGACGTTCTAAACCCAGCTCGCGTACCTCTTTAAATGGCGAACAGCCATACCCTTGGGACCTGCTTCAGCCCCAGGATGAGATGAGCCGACATCGAGGTGCCAAACACCGCCGTCGATATGAACTCTTGGGCGGTATCAGCCTGTTATCCCCAGAGTACCTTTTATCCGTTGAGCGATGGCCCTTCCATACAGAACCACCGGATCACTAAGACCTACTTTCGTACCTGCTCGACTTGTGGGTCTCGCAGTTAAGCGCGCTTTTGCCTTTATACTCTACGCGTGATTTCCGACCACGCTGAGCGCACCTTCGTACTCCTCCGTTACTCTTTAGGAGGAGACCGCCCCAGTCAAACTACCCACCAGACATGGTCCTCGTCCCGGATAACGGGACAGAGTTAGAACCTCAATATTACCAGGGTGGTATTTCAAGGACGGCTCCATGGCAACTAGCGTCGCCACTTCAAAGCCTCCCACCTATCCTACACAAGTAAGATCAAAGTTCAATGTCAAGCTGCAGTAAAGGTTCACGGGGTCTTTCCGTCTAGCCGCGGGTACACCGCATCTTCACGGCGATTTCGATTTCACTGAGCCTCTGCTGGAGACAGCGCCCCCATCATTATGCCATTCGTGCAGGTCGGAACTTACCCGACAAGGAATTTCGCTACCTTAGGACCGTTATAGTTACGGCCGCCGTTTACTGGGGCTTCGATCAAGAGCTTCGCTTACGCTAACCCCATCAATTAACCTTCCAGCACCGGGCAGGCATCACACCCTATACGTCCACTTTCGTGTTTGCAGAGTGCTATGTTTTTAATAAACAGTTGCAGGGGCCTGGTTTCTGTGGCTGTCGTCAGCTCAGGAAGCAAGTTCCATCACCAACAACAGCGTACCTTCTCCCGAAGTTACGGTACCATTTTGCCTAGTTCCTTCAGCAGAGTTCTCTCAAGCGCTTTGGTCTACTCGACCTGACCACCTGTGTCGGTTTCGGGTACGATTCCTGTGTAACTGAAGCTTAGAGACTTTTCTTGGAAGTATGGTATCAGCCACTTCGCTAGTAAACTAGCTTGCTATCAGTTCTCAGCATAGAGCACCCCGGATTTGCCTAAGATGCATGCCTACTACCTTTCACCTGGACAACCAACGCCAGGCTGACTTAACCTTCTCCGTCCTCTCATCGCATTACACAGAAGTATTGGAATATTAACCAATTTCCCATCGACTACGCCTCTCGGCCTCGCCTTAGGGGTCGACTCACCCAGCCCCGATTAACGTTGGACTGGAACCCTTGGTCTTTCAGCGAACGGGTTTTTCACCCGTTTTGTCGTTACTCACGTCAGCATTCGCACTTCTGATACCTCCAGCATGCTTCTCAACACACCTTCATCGGCTTACAGAACGCTCCCCTACCACGTATACAAAGTATACATCCGCAGCTTCGGTACTATATTTTAGCCCCGTTACATCTTCCGCGCAGGCCGACTCGACTAGTGAGCTATTACGCTTTCTTTAAAGGGTGGCTGCTTCTAAGCCAACCTCCTAGCTGTCTATGCCTTCCCACATCGTTTCCCACTTAATATAGATTTTGGGACCTTAGCTGGCGGTCTGGATTGTTTTCCTCTTGACTACGGACGTTAGCACCCGCAGTCTGTCTCCCGGATAGTACTCATTGGTATTCGGAGTTTGCATCGGTTTGGTAAGTCGGGATGACCCCCTAGCCGAAACAGTGCTCTACCCCCAATGGTATTCGTCCGAGGCGCTACCTAAATAGCTTTCGGGGAGAACCAGCTATCACCGAGTTTGATTAGCCTTTCACCCCTATCCACAAGTCATCCCCTGGCTTTTCAACGACAGTGGGTTCGGTCCTCCAGTTAGTGTTACCCAACCTTCAACCTGCTCATGGATAGATCACCCGGTTTCGGGTCTATACCCAGCAACTATACGCCCTATTAAGACTCGATTTCTCTACGGCTCCCCTATACGGTTAACCTCGCTACTGAATATAAGTCGCTGACCCATTATACAAAAGGTACGCAGTCACCGAACAAGTCGGCTCCCACTGCTTGTATGCATGCGGTTTCAGGATCTATTTCACTCCCCTCACAGGGGTTCTTTTCGCCTTTCCCTCACGGTACTGGTTCACTATCGGTCAGTCAGGAGTATTTAGCCTTGGAGGATGGTCCCCCCATATTCAGACAAGGTTTCACGTGCCTCGCCCTACTCGTCATCATTATATGTGCCCTTTCGTGTACGGGACTATCACCCTCTACGGTAGCACTTCCCAGAGCTTTCCGCTAAAACACATATAACTTAATGGGCTGATCCCCGTTCGCTCGCCGCTACTGAGGGAATCTCAATTGATTTCTTTTCCTAAGGGTACTGAGATGTTTCACTTCCCCTCGTTTGCCTCGTAACACTATGTATTCATGTTACGATACCTATCTTATGATAAGTGGGTTCCCCCATTCAGAAATCTCCGGATCACAGGATATTTGCCGCCTCCCCGAAGCTTATCGCAGGCTATTACGTCTTTCATCGCCTCTGACTGCCAAGGCATCCACCACATGCACTTAATTACTTGACTATACAACCCCAAACAGTCGTTAACCCTTACAAGTAAGGTTAAGACAGATCGTGATTCTCACCACGTTCCACAGTTCGTTGTCCGTGCACCTAAGCACCGTACAGCTTCAATCTAAATTCATATACCAAAACGCTTGATTCAGTTTAATCGCTAGTAACTCATTTCATTTAACTTTCACAATTGCTTGTTAGGTTAATTAAAACGAGTATGAACAATTTATTTCAACTCAAATATATTCTGTTAATGATTAACTACCATCTCGTCGATGCGTAGTAAACTGTGATAAATCACAGAACTTAATAAGCTTATACTTACTAAATTCTATAATCTATTTAGCCCGTACTCTTTAAAGTACGTGGTGGAGACTAGGAGAGTCGAACTCCTGACCTCCTGCGTGCAAAGCAGGCGCTCTACCAACTAAGCTAAGTCCCCAGCTTAAGACCAATATATCTAATTTTCTGTATTCAGCATTTTCATGCTTCGTTAGTCAGAATGGTGGGTCTGACAAGACTTGAACTTGTGACCCCACGCTTATCAAGCGTGTGCTCTAACCAACTGAGCTACAGACCCTCAGATACATCAATGAAGAACAACTTGTTGTGGATTCTTACCAATCGTCAATCTTTCGTTAAGGAGGTGATCCAGCCGCAGGTTCCCCTACGGCTACCTTGTTACGACTTCACCCCAGTCATCGGCCACACCGTGGTAAGCGTCCTCCTTACGGTTAGACTACCTACTTCTGGTGCAACAAACTCCCATGGTGTGACGGGCGGTGTGTACAAGGCCCGGGAACGTATTCACCGCGGCATTCTGATCCGCGATTACTAGCGATTCCGACTTCATGGAGTCGAGTTGCAGACTCCAATCCGGACTACGATCGGCTTTTTGAGATTAGCATCACATCGCTGTGTAGCAACCCTTTGTACCGACCATTGTAGCACGTGTGTAGCCCTGGTCGTAAGGGCCATGATGACTTGACGTCGTCCCCGCCTTCCTCCAGTTTGTCACTGGCAGTATCCTTAAAGTTCCCACCCGAAGTGCTGGCAAATAAGGAAAAGGGTTGCGCTCGTTGCGGGACTTAACCCAACATCTCACGACACGAGCTGACGACAGCCATGCAGCACCTGTATGTAGATTCCCGAAGGCACCAATCCATCTCTGGAAAGTTTCTACTATGTCAAGACCAGGTAAGGTTCTTCGCGTTGCATCGAATTAAACCACATGCTCCACCGCTTGTGCGGGCCCCCGTCAATTCATTTGAGTTTTAGTCTTGCGACCGTACTCCCCAGGCGGTCTACTTATCGCGTTAGCTGCGCCACTAAAGCCTCAAAGGCCCCAACGGCTAGTAGACATCGTTTACGGCATGGACTACCAGGGTATCTAATCCTGTTTGCTCCCCATGCTTTCGTACCTCAGCGTCAGTATTAGGCCAGATGGCTGCCTTCGCCATCGGTATTCCTCCAGATCTCTACGCATTTCACCGCTACACCTGGAATTCTACCATCCTCTCCCATACTCTAGCTTCCCAGTATCGAATGCAATTCCCAAGTTAAGCTCGGGGATTTCACATCCGACTTAAAAAGCCGCCTACGCACGCTTTACGCCCAGTAAATCCGATTAACGCTCGCACCCTCTGTATTACCGCGGCTGCTGGCACAGAGTTAGCCGGTGCTTATTCTGCGAGTAACGTCCAAGCATCTTGGGTATTAACCAAGAGCCCCTCCTCCTCGCTTAAAGTGCTTTACAACCATAAGGCCTTCTTCACACACGCGGCATGGCTGGATCAGGGTTCCCCCCATTGTCCAATATTCCCCACTGCTGCCTCCCGTAGGAGTCTGGGCCGTGTCTCAGTCCCAGTGTGGCGGATCATCCTCTCAGACCCGCTACAGATCGTCGCCTTGGTAGGCCTTTACCCCACCAACTAGCTAATCCGACTTAGGCTCATCTATTAGCGCAAGGTCACAAGTGATCCCCTGCTTTCTCCCGTAGGACGTATGCGGTATTAGCGTTCCTTTCGAAACGTTGTCCCCCACTAATAGGCAGATTCCTAAGTATTACTCACCCGTCCGCCGCTAGGTCAGTTACCGAAGCAACTTCCCCCGCTCGACTTGCATGTGTTAAGCCTGCCGCCAGCGTTCAATCTGAGCCATGATCAAACTCTTCAGTTAAAATCATTAGTGACTTAAGGTCACAATTCTGGCTCATCAATGTACTGACAAATTCTCTCAAATAAACTTCGAGTAATTTAAACCAATCAATCAATGATAATATTTCGATCAATCAATCAGTAAAAATCCACACAAGTTGTTCTTCATATTCTCTTAATGA
>NZ_SGSX01000046.1:0-5133 GCF_004209355.1 Acinetobacter sp. WCHAc060025
CTTATACGAAATACTGTTTTTTATTCGATATAAATCATAAACTTATACTAAGACGTTCCAGGGTTCAGCGCACTGGAACGGCTTTTTTGTGACTATTCACGTTCCACGCCTATTCTTTGATCAATGTTTCACGGTTTTAATTAAATAAACTGAATAATTCAATCTGCACGATTTAAGCGATTATCTTGAATAAGATCATCCAATTTATCTTCTAAATCTTCAATCTTATATTTGAGCGATAAAATAGAATTTTTTAAACGCTCATTTTCAGGAGCATCAGGATTTTTTAATTGATTAAAAATTTCTAATAATTCGTTGCGATTAGTGCTTAACCTTTCAATGTCACTTTCAATAGCCATTCTTGGTGTCCACAGAGCAAGTAAACTTTGCTCATAGTCTTTGAGTTCTTGATGGCTCATTGCATCTAATTCAGCTCTAGTTTTCATGGTTTAAAATCCGTCTTGCTATGAAGAGCTTTAAAAATCCGCTTTGCTGTTTCCTCTCTTACACTTTTCGGATCTCGTAAGATGCCACTAATCCAAAGGGCAAAACTAGGATAGTCCTGGAAGTTACTTAGGTCTGATAGCTCAGAAAGTTTAGATAAAATAGCACTGTACTTGTTAATTTGAGCATCAGACAGGTTGCAGAATATATCTATTGTTTTTGGATCTCGCTCAGGAGCTATTAATTTTGGCTTAGATTTTTCTTTCACAGTGAACTTAAAGCCGACAACAGAACGTCCTTTTTTAACTGGACTATAGTCAACTGTTACATCGGTAAATTCATTAATTTCATCTAATGAGCTCTTCAAAACTCTTCGTTTTAAGTTCCTCAAATCTCTATAAGATTCTGGTAAACCAAACTCTGTAAACATTTCATCTAGCGTTAATTCAAAGCCATTTTTTGCCTGATTTTTTTTCGCTAAATGGTAAAAGTCTATTGAGTAGTCTTTTTTTAATTTTAGAACTACATCTTTTTTATAACGAGTGTATGGATTGTATTTATCTAAAATTTTCAACATCACCAAAACAATAGATGTAAACCTTAAAGATATCCCTGCATCTTCATAAGTAGCATCAATTACCCAGTTAGAGTAGACCTTTTTCCCCCTATCATTAACGTATGAAAAGGACCGATCTACTAGTTTTTTTGACGCATTTTCAATTTGTTTATAAGCAGAATTGACTTTGATACCACAGTCATCAGCAAATTGTTGAGCAGATATTAAGATTTGATCTTGTTCACTTGCATCGATATTTCTAGCAATCGGAGAAGCCATAATTAAAATTCTTTTTTCATCTACAGACATGCTTTTAAAGCATTCAGTAACTTTGTTTTGAATAGCCATTGTTGTTACTGGATAAGATTTATCATAACTATTTTCTTTATTCATTCAGATATCAAACCTTATAAAAAATGAACATGATTTTTGTACCCTTATGAGAAAACAATGTACACCAATAAACATAAGGGTACAATAATTTATTTGTACCCTTTATCATGCTATTTGTACCCTTTAATCATGCTATTTGTACCCTTTTAAACGATAAAATCATGCTATTTGTACCCTTTATCATGCTATTTGTACCCTTTTAACGCTTGAAACTATTGCTGCATAAGGTTTTCAGAGGGTCTAAAAGCTTTTAAAAGCTTTTTAAAAGAATAAAAGGGAATTTATTTCCAAAGTGAGTTATTAAAACTGCCCTTGGTACTCGCTAAAGCTCGTACTCTATTGAAGCTCGTTTCACTCGCTTCGTGGGGGCAGTTTTTTGCATATATGATCAAGGATTCAAAAAGCAAAACATGAATAATGCATTCGCTATGCTCATGCTTTTTGACGAGCAAAAGCATCAATACTTCGCTCGTAGACACTCGCTAATCACTGTCCCCAGTAATTCAATAAAAAACGGTTTTTCAGAGGGGGAATAAGCAACCTTTCGTTGTGTCGCTCGTAGACACTCGCTAAAAGGCTCTCATTTGCGTTCTAAGCGATTTTATTTTTATCAACTATAGTTTTACTGTATTTCTATCAAAAGTCGCTAAAACCCCCGTTTTTTTGCGCTTAAATGGGATTGCTAAGGCGTGTAGTCATGGTTATTGTCATTTTCTGGCTTTTTAGGCTCATTTCTCTGCTGTTTTTCTTGTTCTTGGCGTCTTAAAAATGCCAAATGTTCTTGTTGCTCTCGTTCTTGTGCATAGCGTTGTTCTTGTTGCTCTCGTTCTTTACGTAACTGCTGTTCTCTAGATTCACGATCTTTTCGGTCGTTTTCGAGCTGTATTGCTATTTTTTGGGAAAACTCTTGCTGCGCTTCGGTCTCAATTTTTTTTGTAAAAGCCGCATGCAATTCTTGGATTTTTAGATCTTCCATTTCTTCTGCATATAGTCGCTTTTGTTTTTCACCATTTTGAGGACTAAAGTATTTATTTCCATAGTTATCTTCTTCAAATATATAACTATTTATGATCTCCAGTCTTTGATCGCGTACATACTCTTGATACTCAGTTTCTCTGCGTGATATTTCAGAAATTTGATGATCTATATTTGAAATTTGATCATTAAGTTTTCGTTGTTTAACAGTGATGTTCGGTTCGTCAAGTTTTGCAAAAGACTTTTTAGGCTGGAGCAGCTGATTTTCTTCTGTCCATTTATTTAAATGATCAGAATATCTCTCTTTTTTTTCTATTTCACTAAGACCAGAAATATGCTTTTGGATGTCTAGTTGGGTGTTGTGTTGGTCGATCAGGTCATTTATTTGATTGATCCATTTTGTTTTAAAAAATAAAGGCTCTTTTTTGCGTAGTTCTGATATTGCAGAACTCATCGTGTCTAATTTTGTTGTTAATTTTGATAATTCTTCATTTTGGAATTCATAAAGTTTCTGAGAAGTTTTTTCTGAATACTCAGCTTGAGAGTATTGAAACTGAAGCTCACTTCGTACTTTTTGAACAAGATCCTCAGATACTTTGATGTTTTCATCCAGTGCGATGACCTTTTTGATTTTTAAATTACGTAGCTTAATTTCATCATTTTTCAGACTAATTTCTGTAAATATCCCTCGTCTCCGGAGGTATGTCGCTTGAGGACCTTCGTGCTGAGTTGCTTCTAGGTCACTTTCCTGGTCTTCATAACTTCTGTGATCGACACGTTCATCAAATCCATTTTGTTCCAGGTGATGATTGCATAACTCTGCAAATGATTCTCTCCAGTGGCTTACAGTTTCTGTGCCATTGTCACGACTGAAGTCCCTATATTTTTTTGCTGAAAAGCCACCCTGCTCATTAATACTTCGGGTTGTGAACATGATGTGTGCATGGTAGTTGCGTTCATCACTTCCACTGTCTGTATGAGGTGCATGAATAGCAGCATCAACGATGACACCGTATTTTTTAACGAGGTTTCGGCAAAGTTCATTGAGCATATTTTCACGCTGTTCAGCGTTTAACTCACTGGGAAATGCAATCTCAAACTCTCTTGCAAGTAATGCATCTTTTCTACGTTCAACCTTTTCGACTTCATTCCAAAGTGTTTGGCGCTTGAGTAACTCAGTATTTGTATTTTCAGGTGCATAGATTTTTGTAAATTCGACACCAGTTTTTCTTGTGTAGTCTTGTTCTTTTCCATAAAAATCGCATACCAATTTTTCACTTGAACGATATGCAGCACAAGCAACGGCCGATCGTCCATTACCTCTACTAATCGTTTTAACTGAAAAATGATATATCGCCATTTTGCTTTTGCTCTTTATTTCGATTTATCGAAATTACCAACATGTATATGTTGGTCAGGGGATTACAAAGGGGATTTACCCCTTGTCGCACCATTGGATGAAATCCAATGGCTAAGTGCGCCCTTCGGGAAAACCACGATAGCATGGGCTGTCTTGAATTTCAATTCAAACAGACCTATGCTTGAGGGGGATTCCTTGAGATGGTGATGGTATGAGTGTTGAAACTTTAGAGCAAAAAATTGCAAAGCAAGAAGAACGATTAAGACAACTAAAAGCACAAAAACAAGCTATTGCTGCTCGTGAAAAAAAGAAAGTTTCTGATCAGCAACGTAAAGATGATACGAGACGTAAAATTCTACTGGGAGCTTGGGCTTTAAATAAATTAAAAAATGATGAATCGTTTAAACAGCAATTAGCCGATTTTGAGCAATTTTTAAATACGGAAAATAAGACCGAAGAAAATAAGCAGAAAGATAAAGATCTTTTTAATGGATTTATTTGGGATAAGACCTAAATTTCGCATAAGAGATTTTATGTTAAATAAGATGGAACTTAGACAAAATTTTATTAATAGTTATGCATTCTGCACAGTTAGTTTTAGACCTAAAGCATTTACTACACGATTAATCGTATCAAAACGAGGTGCTGAATCTTGACGGAGTGCTTTGTAAAGTGCTTCACGTCCAATTCCTGCTTCTTTAGCGATTTGAGTCATACCACGAGCTTTAGCAATTACACCAAGTGCATGAGCTAGTTCAGCAGGGTCATTCTCTTCAAGAACCATATTAAGATACATTACAATATCTTCTTCACTCTTAAGTGCTTCTGCCATGTCAAAGCTAGGTAGATCAGCTATTTTAACCATTTTTCAATCCTCTAAAGATTTTGATAAATCAACAGCTCGTTCTATATCCTTTTGCTGTGTAGATTTATCACCACCTCCAAGCATCACAATGATTACATCACCATGTTTGATGTAATACATGCGCCAACCTGGTCCGAAGAACTCTCGCATTTCCCAAACACCTTCTTGAAGATGCTTTACATCGCCCCAATTACCACGCTGAACCTTATCTAATCTTCGATTCAGTTTAAGACGGGTCATACTGTCTTTAATGCTATCTAGCCATTCATCAAATTCAGGGAGACGTTTAATCTCGGTCATGAAAGTTCCTCTTTATTGTATTCGATCGAATACACAACATTATAATGAATATATTTTATGAGTAAATGAAATAATAAGAATATATTTTATCAATTGATTATTTAATAACCTATGTTCTTGGCAAAAGGTATCAAACCTGCTCATAAAAAAGCCGACTTGTTTCTAAGTCGGCTTTTTACTGTTTTTGAAGTCAGTCAAAATTTTATAACTATATGAAAAACAATAATATTTTAAATTGCG
>NZ_SGSX01000047.1:0-4687 GCF_004209355.1 Acinetobacter sp. WCHAc060025
ACTATACAAAATTAAATTACATCAGTTCGCGCCATACGGACGCTCTATTTTTACCGAATAATTCAAAAGGGAGCTTGTAATCAAGGAAAAAAAACATTTAAAAATGCATCTGATAAAATCAAATCGTGGGCTGTTTTTCACAGTCATTCCTTAATTTTACTTACTTTCCGCTCACGTCATTCCACAAAAATTTTACTCTTTTTCCGTCTCACCGCTCTTACTTCGCCACCTTCCCGAAAATTACTTGATAGGTTTCCCAAAACAGGCGCGCGCAACTTTTCTACTCTCTACATTTCTTTTGTTTTTCAAAGCTGATGATTCTCACCTGTGACCCTCAACTGCAAAAAACCGTTTAAAAGCAGGTCAGCGCTCGGATGTGCACAGCCCTTCGGGAAAATTTTTCTGATCTGTTGACAAACCCGATGGATAAGTCCGCATAACGGTGTTGCTGTTATACGTTGACTTACCCACAGGTGTTGCCAACAGGAAAAATTCTGCACACAACCGAGACAAAGCTGACCTTAATCATAGATTTTTTAAACTTAATTTTTTATTGTTTTCAGGTACATCAAAGACGGTTACGAATCACTTAAGCGCTTTATCAAAGACTGGCTCTCCACTCCGAGATAATGGGGAAAAGTTGCGCGCGCCTTTTCCGTGAGCCTTGCTATCTGCATAATTTCCGTGAGCCTTGGTGTCTCGTGAGCTTGATTCGACTACATGAGCAAAATTTTCGCTTCAATCCTTACCGCTACGGTTTCTTAAAATTACTCCATTCCATGTGTGAAAAGGCAGTGCCCGTCGTTGCGATAAACTTTAAAAAACATAATCTTAATAAGAGAATCAATAAAGATCATGAATAAATGGATTATCCACTGGTAAAGCCTTTTCTTGATCTTCAATGAAAGACATAAGTTCTTTGTAAAAGTAATAAAGCCTTATATGTTCATCAAAAAGCATTGTTAAAGCCCACTAAATCATTAGCACCATTTGTCGTTTTAGCTTGTAAATGTGGTTCTACTTGATTATTGGCTTGTTCTAAATCTCTGGGAAATTCAACCTTGCCAGTACCATAACTATGACCCACAGAATCCACAGATAAAGAATTACTCCCAACAGATAAATTATTACCATTAGAATTATCCTGAAAATAATTAAACGGTCGATCATTGTCTTTAATCAAACGTTTGCAATCAACTTGTGATACGTCTTTTAAAATCGTACCTTGTTGAGTATATGCAATATATCGTCCATTTTTAAGCATACAACCGCTAAAAACAGGCTTTGCAGTCACTTGATATGATTTAGATACAACTTGCTGAATATCGTCCTGATCGAATGGTTTAGACGGATTATATTCAACATTTGCTTCACCTACAGACATTCTATTTTCAGTCAATGTATTGAAGTATTTAACACATTCAGGTTTATCTACATTTACACCTTTTCGACATTCAACAGATATATCTTGTTCAGTACCAGTTTTAGGCAATACTCCCAATCCATTGGTCATATTAGATTCTTGTTTTGGTGCATTCTTTGTTTCTTGAGTTTGCATTTCATCAACTTTTGATTTTGTTCCTTTCATAAGAAAAAATACAAGTCCTGCAATAACTAAGCAAACAACAGCTAAACCAAACAGAAAGCTAATTAACTTAATATTTACATTAAAGTTTCGTCCTGAAGCTTGTCCGTCTTGTGTTGATTTATAAAGCTTGTAGTATTTTTCTTCTATCGAATAACTAAATGTATCGTAAGCATTTTTTTCTTTAATCGACTTAGTTACGTTCATATAAACTTTGTCAAAACAAAAGCATTTCGTTGTTTTCTTACCAACTGGTTCAAGCCAAAAGTATTGATTTACAAGGTTACGAACATCACTATTAATAAGCGCAGGATTTGGACTGATCATCCAAATGTCTTGGCGCTTATGGCGAATCATTGTTAATCCAGCAATTTCTTGATCTCGACGTGTTGAAAAGTGTTTACTAAACTTTTCATGCATTTGTACTTCATCAATGATAATTAAACTATCAGGTTCACAATCTTCCCATGAATCAGGCATTAGCGTAACGCCTTCGGCGAGTTCCGCATGAGCACGAATATTTGAATAGATATGTTGATATTTACCGCTTTTTTTGGCTTCTTCTTCTACCAATTTAGCGTATAGATATGACTTACCCGCTCCGATCTGGCCACACGTTAATCTGAATTGACCGCCTGCAATATTGCTCATTATTTTTTCCTCAACATTAACTTGCCTTGATTAAGTGTCAAGAGAAACACCGCAACCGAAACAAATGTACTTAAGTTATAGTCAATGCCATAAATCCCCATCAAATTTAATAAATCAGCAGGCATCGAATACGCTGAATTAATCATCTTGTCGAATGCGGTTCTAATTGCTACTAAGATTCCAAAGTAACTCACCAAACCCAAGCCAGCACCCATTAAAGCCCGTTGTATAATGTTCTTTGACAGCCACCCCATAACAAGGGCTAATAACTTACCCATTGCCATTCCTCAAGCCGATCAATAAAAATATAAGTCCACCTAAATAACCAAGACCAATGATGAAAGGACGAGCCTGATCCCCAAATGTGCAGATATAAGTTAAATCCGCTTCGAAATTAATCTCACCCAATAAACCCATAGGTATTGAAACTTGATGCGGTGAAAAAGGACATGTTTTTCCGAAAGTTACGTAATCTTTTCTTGAATAATCCGTTATATTTTGTTCTTCGACTTCTAATTTTTCATCTTTTAAATCAGGTTCTTCTTTTAACCATTTATCAGTTTTTTTCCAACTGTCATACCATTCACAGACTTTAAACGCCCATGTGCAAAAAACAGGAAATTGCAAAGAAATAGATTGACCGCCAGTTTGTTCACCAGTGTCTAGGTCAGTACTTGGTTTTGTTTCACCAGTAGCTGTATCGCCATCTTCATTCCATTTACGGTCTTTTGAAATATCGTCTTGAAGAATAGCCCCCGAATCATCATAACGAGGATCACCCAAAGGAGCAGGTTTATTATCAGGTGTGGGTTTTGCATTTTTTGCTTTTTCATCAAGTGCTTCTGCTACTTCATTACCAACGCCTGATTCATCATGCTGATATGTTTCAGCAACACCAGTATAATCACCTGTATTAATCTTATCGTTTGCAGAATCATCAACTGGGTCACTATAGCCCTCACCAAGCATTGCAGCACCCAACAAAGCAGGCGTTAATGGAACTTTTTCTTTTTCAACTGTCTTCGGTCTACGTTGTAAAACTGATGTAGAAGTATATGTATTATATTCACTTCCAGATGTATTCAAAATTGCAGTAGTCACAACAGCATGATAATCTGGATTGTTTCCACCAACAGAAGCGCTTTTTATTACAAGCTTATTTCCCGCAGGGTCAAGAACCTTACCATTGGCTGTTTTGATTTGCTGTACTGCTAAGCTTGCTGTAGAAACCCAAGTACATGTTGCATAATCATAAGTACACTTATATTCAAATCCATTACTATCAGGTTCTTTATATTTAACATAAGCACCGTCTTCCATCACCCAACCAATTGCTTCAATTAATTCCACAACTGCAGCAACTCCGAGCATTTGAACACCTGGCGCTTTCAATGATGCTGATAAACGTTTAAACATTGCACCACCAACTTTTGTTGGAGTTGGTTTATCTACTACGACAGAGCGCTCAATAAGAGCTTTTACATTTTCTTTTTGTCCAGTCGTTAAATTTGTTCTACTCTCATAAACAGTACGAGCATATTGACCATAAATGCGCTTATCATATTTATTTTGACCATCGCCAATTTTTACTTGTCTATCAAGCCAAAAATCATCGTCAGCGAAAGTTAACTGACATGAAAAAATCATCATGACTAATATTAATAACTTTTTCATATCAGTTCCCCGAAAGCACTATCCAAAACGCACCGAGTGCTACAATGATGAAATAAACTGTCATTCTTTAATCCTCAGCTATAAAAAAAGGTGGGGTGCGGTGCGTACAGTTGTGCGCTCCTCCCCACCTTTTTACGCACTACAATTAACGAAGCATTGCTAATGCTTTTTTGATGCCCCAACCTGCGTATGTTGGTAATGCTTTCAGACCACCTGCAGCCATAAGACCCGCAATGATCGCAACACCTGCTAAACCAGTTGTTAAATCAATCTGGACACCGCCACCTTCACCCTCAGCGAATGCCATACCAGTAGTAGCCAGTACAACACCAGTTGTCATTGCTACACGTTTAACTGCTTCCACAGCTTTTGAAGTTTTCACTTCATTTTGGTTTTGAACTTCCATAGTTCACTCCTCAGAATTGGACGTATGTCCTAACAAGTTTAGGGTGGTACGAATCCCCGAAGCTACGTACCATACAAGAGCCGTAGCAGATAACAACGCCCCAACTTTTAACGGTTCAAGGTTGTTTAATTCATCTAGCCAAGACTGTTGATGCAGTACAACAACGCAATAGTTGACACCCTGTATCACCGTAGTCATTGAGCAATCATCTATTACCATTGTTGTTTACCCCTCACACTTAGACATGTGAAAAGGTAAATATTGTCTGTGAAAATATGAGTAACATTTCGGGCATTCTGCTTGATTATCACCCTGAGATGCTGTTATATTTCTAATCATAATTTCACCTAAGTTATTGATTTTTAACATAT
>NZ_SGSX01000048.1:0-4353 GCF_004209355.1 Acinetobacter sp. WCHAc060025
AGCACTGTATCAAAATCGCTAAATACGGGCTTACAGGAGGGTACAGCAGAGCTTATCAAGACCGCTAAGGCACTTGGACGCCTGAATCATTCAATTGATTCTGTGATTCATCAATGGTCATGGAAGTTAATCGCTATTGTTCTAGGTGCTTTTGCTATCTTGATGCTGGCAATGACTTGGTTATTTGTGGTTTACATCAAACCTTTAGGCAATATTCCTCAGATCGAGAGCCTAAAACAACAGGGAATCCAATTTGATATTGGAAGCTGTACTGTTGGAGAGGAATCTAAACCGTGTGTCCGAGTGATGAAAAAGCAGTGTGGATATGGAAAAAATGGCGATTTTTGCGTCATAGACCCCAAATGATAAGTACTTGATAAAGAAAAAGCCCATTCAGTATTGAAACTAAATGGGCTTTCGCTTTATATTCAGCGGTACGCAGTTATTTGATGCTTCGAACCATCGAATAACGAAGATCAGCAGAGCTACCAACTCGTGCAGATTTCACCACAAGGCTTGTACCTGAACTCTATTTTCACAATAAACAGTGTTTAGATCAAGACTCAAAATGATAAGTCTTCGTTAATACGTGTTTTTATTCATCAAATAAGCATCATAGATCGAGCTTTGCCTGCTTCTGCGTGTCCGTTTTACGGATTGGCATGCGTTGCATGTGGAGGGAATAAGTGTCACTGGTGCAACGTAGCGATAGTCGAAAGGCTAAACCGCTTACAGGGGATTCTCACAAAGGCGGAGCGTTGGAAGTAGTTGTATAGGTCGGTTAAGTTGCATGCTGGGGAAACCCTCGCAGAGATATCGCCATACTTCGACAGGGAGCGTGTGGGAGAAGGTGCAAGACCTTTAGTCCTTGTCTGCATAGTCAGCAAAACTATGTGCGGATACGACCGATATACGTGGCTCCGAAGCCAAAAGAATATGCGGTAAATCGGCAATACTTAAAGGATGTGTCATTTTTTTAAATGACCGCCTTTAGGGAAAGTATTGCCGAAACTCTCTCAACCGTTTCCAAAGCCAAAGCACGAAGTGCGACGCTTTGGAGGCGAGTTGAGAAGTTGAGAGCATTTGTTTTTAGGGGAATTAGGCAGATGGGTTTTAATATACCCAATATTCTGCTTAGGCTATTTTTTTATGCTTTTAATCTTCTATAAACCGTTATTTAATTGAATGGTAATAATTTTTGAATCTTTGAAATGACTAGAAGTAGATTTTTTAAAAAAACGTACCATTCTAATTATCGAGGTAAAGTATCTGTTGAGGATGCTGTTAAACATCAAACATATCTTGATGATATGAGAAAAGATGCTGTTTTTTATTGTGTAGATCATATCGAAAGTTCAATGATCCCACATAGTATGCTTCATAAAATAATTCAAAAGTTAAAAACGAAGCAAAATGATAGTTTAACTTTGCCAGAGAAAGCCTATTTAGTTCGTCAAAACCTTAATGCTTTACATAGTCTAGTTGAAGGTAAAATTTCTTTTAATCAATATAAGAAAGAAGTTGTTAATGACAGAATAAAGCATCAAGAACACTTAGAAGCAGAAAGATTACGCTTGGAAAAATTAAGAGAATTAGAACTAATTCAGTTAAAGAAACAACAAGAAAAATTAGCTCAGGAAAGAAAAGTTAGAGAACAAGCTGAACGTGAACGTAGGAAAAAATTAGAATCTGACCCTAAATATATAGAGAGGCAAAAAGAAAAAAATCTAATAAAAAAATATGATATTTACTTCTATGACATAGCGGATAAGCATAGATCGAAGTTAATTAATATATTGAAATTATTAGATAATAATCAGAGATTATCTGAACAAGATGCTATTTGGTTAAATTCGGAAGGACGACAATTTTTTACAGATGAACTTAAGATAAAATTTCATCGTGTGGAAGCTGATTTTTATCTTAATCAATATAAGACAACCAAATTACATTGGCATGCTATTAATGCCTCTAGTCAATTAAGAAAAGCTAAAGCAAGTAAAGAGGCTGAAAAGTTTTTAGAAAATACTGAAATCTCACTAAATAAAAATAAAAAATTATTGTCAGCTTATTTCACTACATTGGGAGGAGTTAAGAGAGATATTAGAAAAGTCGATACAGCAATAGAATGTGGCGTAAAAGCTCATGAAAATAATTCTCAGGACTACAGACCATGTACTTTATTGGGAGCTATATATATGGAAAACCATGAATATACTCTTGGACATGATTGGTATAGCAAAGCACGTGACCGAGGCGCGCCAGAGAAATCTATAAATGCTGATCTCAGAAGTATTCTTTTAAAATTAGATAAATCAAAACGCATTGAAATGATTGCTAGTCTATTGAAAAAAGACCCATACCTTTATGGTTGGTTAAAAGATATTAAAAAATAACTTCTAGTTTCCAAAAATCCCAATTTAAGTATTGGGATTTTTATTATAAAACGTCACTTTTTACGCTGATTTAAGGTTTCTTGTCCTAAATCCTTCCAAATTTGCCATTTCATATCATTTGGGTCGATTTCAGCAGTTTTTAGAAGAACGCCAAGTAATTCGGCTGGGTCACGCTGATCTAGGTTAGCTATTTCAAATAGTGCGCCTAATTGAATGAGATGACGTGTACGAGCTTTACGTTCAGCTTCCTTTTCGGCATTCAATAATTTTCTAACTGCAACTTTTTGCTTATTTGCTCGATCTATGGCTTTTTCAGCTTTGATCAAGGCATTGATCTTTTTCTCTTGGTCGGGTGTTCTGTACTGAATTTTGGCTAATTCAAGTAAAAGTTTTTGAGCATCACTAGGATTCTTTAAAGCAGAAATATAGGTGATTTTTTCAGACAGCCAATCATTATTCATATTCAATTCCATTAATTCAGATACCGCAAAAGCACAGGCTCAATACTCAAAGAACGATAACAAAATATTTACGTTCGAGTAACGTAATTTTGTTAAAGTCGTTCTAGAGATTTTCGCCTGTACTTCCATCAAAAATTTGATGGCGCGCTTAGACGTTTCTCAATTTCATTGAGAAACCTAAGCACGTTAGGGACTTCATCCCTAAAACCCTGAAACTTCTTTTTTTCGTTCAATTGAAAATTGAATGAAAAAAAGAAGTACCAAAGCTAGGAGCAACAGCATGCAACTAAAACAGGTATTGGGAAAAATCAAAGATATTACTTTTGGCGTGATCGCAGCACCGCTACTTATCATCATTATGATGTGGGCTTCGATACTCGATCAAAGAGCATTTAAGAAAGAACTAGACCGGAAAAAGGGACAGGATAAAACCTAATGGCGATTGCTCGTTTAAGTGTCAAAGTTGGTAAAGCAGGCAAAGCAGCACCGCATGCCGAATATATCGATCGGGATGAAGAAAAGAAGCTGAAACAGGAGCAGGCAGAAACCGACCTTGAACATAGTGCCTATGGAAATATGCCGAAATGGGCTGAACATAATCCGATTACCTTTTGGCAGGCAGCCGACCTTTACGAGCGTAAAAACGGCAGTACCTACCGAGAGTATGAAATAGCTTTGCCTAGAGAGATGAATGCCGAGCAACGCTTAGAACTGGTTGAGGACTTCATTCAGTCTGAAATTGGCTCAAAATATCCGTATCAGTTTGCGATTCATAACCCTAAAGCAATGGACGGCAATGATCAGCCTCATGTTCACCTCATGTTTAATGAACGTCTGCAAGATGGAATCGAGCGAGATCCAGAGCAATATTTCAAACGCTATAACAGCAAAAATCCTGAACGTGGCGGAGCTAAAAAAGACAATACAGGCAAGAGTTACCAGGAACGAAAAACTGATATTAAAGACCTACGCCAAAGATGGGCAGATTTATGCAACAGCCATTTAGAAAAACACCAAATTGATAGCCGTATTGATATGCGAAGCTACAAAGAGCAAGGCATAGAGAAAGAACCCGAAAAAAAACTATTACCAAGCCAAGCTAAAGACCCTGAAATCAGGGAAGCCTTGCAACAGTCACGTACAGCCTATAAAGAGCTTGAGCGACTAGACTTAGGCGACCCTAAAAACGACCTGAAAGACCTCAAAAACAGCCCTATCTCAGACAAAGAAATTAAACAGGGCATTGAGAGCTTTAAGGCTGATTTTGATAGCTTTAAACAGCTTGCCTTACAGCAGTACAAAGAACAGCAGAAATTAGAACGAGAGCAACAGAAAACAATGAAGTTTAGAGGGATGAGCCGATGACACCTGATGAAAAAAAGTTATATGCACTGATGGCAGTTGCAGAACAACAGCAGAACTTAGTCAATCAGGCTGTTAAAGAGCTTCAAATCACGGAAGAACGTATTCAAAAGGTCATAGCAGGGCAAACCCAT
>NZ_SGSX01000049.1:0-4064 GCF_004209355.1 Acinetobacter sp. WCHAc060025
AACTTTAAATCAGTGGCTCCACTAACACTCTTCACTTATTTATTTAAAATTTAGCGACGTTAAAAGACAATTAAGTATTTTTAGATAATGCTTAGAATCAATTCAATTCATCAAGTTTTAAAAAATAATTCCTTTTGTCAGGTCTATCATTTTTTAAATGCTTTAAAAATATTTTAGCAGTTTCCTCCGAGGCATCCTCTCTTAGGCAACGTTCAACAAAGGATATATCTACAAATTCATCAGCTAACCCAGCACGGCCAAGATCTAAAAAGTAAATTTCATTGAATTTATCTATAAAAATATTACTATCCGTGATATCGCCATGAGAAAAAACCAATCTTTCTTCAACACGAGTCTCAGTTAACTCATTCCATAGACTTAGGTAAGTTCTATGGTCTCCCCATAATTCAGCGTCAAAATCATCTTGATCTATATCGTCAAGGAGTTGGTTATCAATAAAAAATTTTGACTCTTTTAACCGATGATCAATGTTTGAAATAAATGGACAATCAATAATAGCAACTGAATTTAACAGATTGAGTGCCTCCTTATAGATAGCAAGCAATTCTTGGTCTGTTAAAAAAAGCGCTGAAATTGGTTTTGCATTGATCGCTTTAGTGATCATTAATTCAAACTGCTCATCCTGAAAAGTCATGATGAGTTCAGGCACCTTTAATTTCTCAGAGAGCCAACTCAACATTTTCGCTTCGCGAGAGACACTGTATGTGGTCTCTGTATATAAAGTGCTAGATCGCTTAAGAAAAAAAGTTTCATTATTTCGATTAAAAGAATAAACATCCGATGGCGACTGACCAATTTTATTTGGCTCTAAAACGCTGTTTCCAATAAATTGTTGAATAATATTGGGCAATTCCATCAAGTTTTCCTTTTATTCAGCATTAAAAACCCCGCAAATGCGAGAGAGGTGGTCCCACTTGTTTGAACAACTAAAAGCGTATTTATAAGTGATATTCCGCTCTAGTTAAGCCACCTTGTTTTGTTGGGGTAGCTGATCATAGTAAAACTCATTTGGTGTCATTTTGTCTAGACTCGAATGAGGTCGTTTCAAATTATAAAACTCAAAATATGCACTTAATTGCTTTTTCGGGCACTGTTGCAAAGTTAGCGATGAGGCAGCCTTTTGTCTTATTCAAAGGCCTTACATTTCAAAAACTCTGCTTACCAGGCGCATTTCGCCCAGGGGATCACCATAATAAAATGCTGAGGCCTGGCCTTTGCGTAGTGCACGCATCACCTCAATACCTTTGATGGTGGCGTAAGCCGTCTTCATGGATTTAAATCCCAGCGTGGCGTTGATTATCCGTTTCAGTTTGCCATGATCGCATTCAATCACGTTGTTCCGGTACTTAATCTGTCGGTGTTCAACGTCAGACGGGCACCGGCCTTCGCGTTTGAGCAGAGCAAGCGCGCGACCATAGGCGGGCGCTTTATCCGTGTTGATGAATCGTGGGATCTGCCACTTCTTCACGTTGTTGAGGATTTTACCCAGAAACCGGTATGCAGCTTTGCTGTTACGACGGGAGGAGAGATAAAAATCGACAGTGCGGCCCCGGCTGTCGACGGCCCGGTACAGATACGCCCAGCGGCCATTGACCTTCACGTAGGTTTCATCCATGTGCCACGGGCAAAGATCGGAAGGGTTACGCCAGTACCAGCGCAGCCGTTTTTCCATTTCAGGCGCATAACGCTGAACCCAGCGGTAAATCGTGGAGTGATCGACATTCACTCCGCGTTCAGCCAGCATCTCCTGCAGCTCACGGTAACTGATGCCGTATTTGCAGTACCAGCGTACGGCCCACAGAATGATGTCACGCTGAAAATGCCGGCCTTTGAATGGGTTCATGTGCAGCTCCATCAGCAAAAGGGGATGATAAGTTTATCACCACCGACTATTTGCAACAGTGCCGTTCATCGCTGGTGTGTGCACCACTATCGAGAACACGGGTTGTGCATGGAAGCCGTTCCCTTGCGGCCAAGCATCGGGCGACATTCGCTAATCGCCACTCTCGAATCTCCGCATTTCGATTCGGGTCAGGATGCATGGTCTGGTTCGCGATCCGGTGACGCAATAGGTCCTCGTTGAGCGTCAGAAAGATGTGCAGCAGCTGATCGTCGATCCGCCTTACCCCGTCGAGTATCTCAGTCAGATAGTCCGGGTGCACGAGCGTCATTGGGATGATGATGTCCTGCGAGTAATTCCTTCGAATCTCCCTGACCGCCGCGATCGTAAGTCCCCTCCACAAGGGGAGATCCTGATAGTCTCCGCTCGCTGGCATGGGGACCGTTTCTTTCACCACGAACCCGATTTCCTCGGGGTCAAAGATCAGCGATTTGGAACGCCGATCGCGCAGCCGCTTAGCGAGCGTCGTCTTTCCGGCGCCGAAAGGTCCGTTGATCCAGATTATCATTGTCGACGGCCTCTAACCTGAAGGCTCGCAAGAGCGCTCGACGGCCTCGTGCGGAGGCACGATCGGAGTGGTTCCGAAATGCTTCTCAAGATAGGTGACGCCGAACGTCACGATGTCCTGCGCGTCGAACAGGTAGCACTGAGCAAAGCCCACGACACCTTCTCGATGGCGACCGAGCTTCACGTAAGCATTTGCTATAGTTTCAACCGCATCCGGCTTTCCTTCGATAGCAAAGCAATCGAGAATGCCGTTTGAATCGTAATCCGATGCCGTTTTCCAGGCGACTTCACCGTCTCTTCCAAGCATCGGCATCTCATACGTCACCCACCGTTTGTTGGGGATATCGGCAACCGCCTCGGCGTAGTGCAATGCGGTAACGGAGTTTAGCGGCGCACCCAACAGCAGGGCCTTCCCGCCAAGGCGAACGAACCGCTCGACGGGCGATCCTTCCCCCAAGGCGTGACCGAGTTCGTGAGGCTCCGTCAGCGTTTCAGCCAGCGGACCAACCGCGACCATCGATGCATCGGGGTGCGCGCTGCGCCGCGCGCCGGGGGCTTGAACCAGAAATTGATTCAGCAGGCCGAACCCACGGTAAGTCCCGGCTGTTGCGGGATCGAACGGCAGCCAGGTACGGCGGGCTTCGTCATCCAGCCGAGCGCCATTCAGAGTCTCCTCGTAGGGTGATCGGTCCCACGACGCGTATCCCATCACAGTGCCAGTCGGCCCAACCGCGGAGCGTAACGCGGCAACGACCGTCTCCGCTCCTCCTTCGACCGGACCAATCGCTTTAAGTGAGGCATGCACCATCAAGAGGTCACCGGTTTGGACTCCGAGTTTTTGAAGCGCCTCCGTTATTGCCTTCCGCGTATGCATCGCGATATCTCCTCTAAACTGCAAAACACTATACCTATCGAGATATCACTCTACTATACCTATCGAGATATTAATGTGGTTCCGTTAATTAGACAACTCAATTCAGTTTTATAAGTGATAAACCCGCTCTAAATATTTAAATTATGCTGCCATTACTTTTAGTAAATGTTGATCATAAAATTCATTCGGTGTTGCCTTATTCAAACTTGAATGAGGACGTATCATGTTATAAAAATCCAAATATTCAGCAATTGATTGTATCGCTTGTTTAACCGTATCGTAAGCCTTCAAATAGACTTCCTCATGCTTCACGCTGCGCCATAAACGCTCAATCATCACATTATCCATCCATCGTCCTTTTCCATCCATACTGATACGGATATTTCGCAATTTTAACTCATTCAAAAATGCCTCGCTTGTGAATTGACTGCCTTGGTCTGTATTAAAGACTTCAGGACAACCATATTTCACAATTGCTTCTTGCAACGCATCTATGCAAAAGTCTGTTTCCATACTGATCGATACACGATGAGCCAGTGCTTTACGACTATAGGCATGGTCTAAAATCCTAGACCCACATCATTTTGATCATAATTGATTTGAGTAAGAAAGAATTATTATGCAATAACTTATCTTTAAAAATTAATGATGAGAAAGAGTTTTTTATAAATTCTTATTTTAAAGACTTTCTAAAATTAACATAATACGCGTTATACGAATCCCAAGGCATGGCTTTTAGTCATGCTTTTTTTATCAAAAGAG